>NZ_JAKJSZ010000040.1:0-7428 GCF_050337535.1 Vibrio kagoshimensis | reverse complement strand
TATTATGGGCAAATTGGCTACACCAAAAATGATCGTTGTTGGGTGTTGGAGCGCGGTAGTGAAATTATCACATAACAAAGCGTTTAAGACGGATTCCCAACGCTTGGCATTTTCGGCTTACTTTGGGTTAAGTGTTTATGTCACAATGTTTTAGGTAGGGCGGTAGCGTTGCTCACCACTTAACGCGGCGTTAGTGCTCAAGCTAAACCTTTGGTAGCGATAGGTTAGAATATTCTGATAGTTTATAGGATGTAAGGTTTTGAATAATCGAAAAGTATATAAGAAGTGCAAAAAACATATCTTTAGCATGTTGTACAAATCTTATCCAAAGCCCATTGATATTGATGGATTCAACATTGAAGGGCGAGATACACCAAAATCAAAAAGGAAGTTGGTTAATTATTACGACGTGATTAAGTCTTGGGAAAGTGGATATAGTAGTGGTGACGGGAACCCGTTCCAGGAAGAATTGGATTTATACTGTTACACTATCAACGAAATGGCTAAAGAGGGGGTTATCAGCTTCGATAGACAAAGAGAAGGTAAAACCCGCTTTTTTTATAATTGTGTTCTTTCAACAGAGGCTGTGAGCAAGACAGATATATTAATGTTTGAGCCGAACTTTTATGGCTTTGGCATACGTCTTAAGCCTCTGTTCGACCTGATTCGTCGCAACTTTTGAGGTCGCACTAACAAACAATTTAAGAGGGATTCCCCACGCTTGGCATTTTGGGTTTGGGGCCAGTTCAGTGTTTAAGGCGTCCAAATTAAGTGTGGTGGTCGCGTGGCTCACCCCTTAATTGGGCGTTAAGCGTATTTATGAGATCACCTATATGAAATATAAGATTATTGACAGTTACTGCTCAGAATTGCAAAAAATATATAGTTCAACCAAAATCTCGCTGAAAAAGGATGATGATTTTAGTTTTTTCCTTGTCTGTTACTTATACAAGATCAATCAGCACATGGATTCTATTCGTAAGTTGTCTCCATCTCCAGATGTACAACTTATTGCAAGAACTATGATTGAAACGATTATCCAAATGCTATGGGTTTCCCAGAATCCTATGGAGCGCTCAGCGCTGTGGCGTAAGTATGTATTCATCGAGGATTGGAATACATTACAGAACTTACTTAATCGAGGTGAGCCTATTTCTCCGGCTGACCATGCAGCAATAGAAAGCGCATACCAATCGTCTAAAGAAGATTATCTAACTAAAAATAAGCAAAGTGTTCATAGAGACTGGAAAAAAGGAACCAAAATTCATCAAATGGCGGATGATGTTCAGGCGGGAGATTTATACTCAGTTCTGTATTCAGGCTTTTCTGACTGGGTTCATGGTGGTCCATGCTCTTTAGCACATCAAGTTGAGTTTACCGATAGGCTTGAGTTAGTTTTAGGAAATGAAGCTCCTCACTTTGTAAACGCAAGCTTCAGTGCGGCTTTCCAATCTATGTACCAAGCCCTTCACATTTGTACGCAACACTTTTCTTTGACGCTAGATGAACGGCTTCAAAGCATATATGAGCTATATATTAAAGAACTGTCCGTCGAATAATACGCTTAACAAACAATTTAAGCTGACAGCCAACGCGCGGCATTTTCAGTTCCAATTGGGTTGGGTGTAATCGGTGCGTTGCTTTGAGGTCAGGTTTGCGTTGGTCTGCAACTTAATTGGGCGTTATGTGCAAGGAGGCAATATGACTAAAATCTACCTGTTTGATTGGGGTAATACCCTCATGGTCGATTTCCCTGACCAAAAGGGGAAAATGTGCGATTGGGTAAAAGTTCAAGCTGTGGACGGAGCATTACGAACACTTCAAGAGTTATCAAAAAGCCACCGGGTTTATATTGCAACAAATGCAGCAGACTCGTCCGAAACTGATATTAAGTTGTCATTTGACAGGGTGGGTTTGTCTCCTTATATATCGGGTTACTTTTGCAAAGCGAACCTTGGTATCGGTAAAGGTACCTCAGAATTCTTCCACAAAATCATCAATGTTTTAAATGTTGAACCGCAGTCAATAATCATGGTTGGGAATACATATGAAAAAGATATTGAGCCTGCAATTTCAGCCGGTGTTAAAGCCATTTGGTTTAACTCTGAGTGTATGAATAATTCAGTTTCTAAAGATGTAAAACAAATCAATCACCTGTTGGAACTTTGCACATAACAAGCAATTTAAGCAGACTGTCAACGCTTGGCATTTTCAACTCGGCTGAGCTTCAGTGATTTAGGTGGTAAATTTGAGTGTATTGGTAGCGTTGTCAGCTACTTAATTGGGCGTTATAGCTATTTAGATAATCGAGGTAAAAGTGAAACTAGCACTCCAGAAATTGGCATCTAACATAATGTTTTGGCTGATATTTATACTAATATTCGTAGGCATATATATATACGACAATGATTTAGGACTAAATGAGGTTGTTCCGAGCACGGAACTTGTTCAGTTAGCCGACTATCGGATTTTAGGATATCAGGTTTTGTCCGGCTTGTTCTTATTTTCAATCTATGCATTCGCTTCACACAAAAGTCGAAGCAAAGAGGATAAAGAAAAAGGTACATTATTTATGGATATAGCATTAAATGATTTCTCAGGAGTTCTCTTTAACTTTGGTTCTTTAAATCTATCGTTAGCTATTTTTATGCAAGATTGGTCGATGCTTGTTATTACCGGAGTGGCATACATTATTGGTCTATTTGCTTACCCGAAAGGAAAATAGCAATAACAAACAATTTAAGCTGACAGCCAACGCGTGGCATATTCAGTTCCAATAGGTTCAGGTGTAATCGGTGCGTTGCTTTAGGTTCCGGTTTGCGTTGGTCTGCAACTTAATTGGGCGTTAGGCGGTAGGAGATATAGTTGAGAATTTTTACAGATGAACATGAAGTGAGAGTTGCCAAACAGTATGGGTTATATTGGTCTCGATCTCTCCATTCTGAATATCCAGAGATTGATGGACTTTATGTCTATCAACCATCATATCCAATTGAGCCTTTTCTTGATATTTCAATAAAATTAGAACAATTGAACAATCATATCTTCTTGCAACTTTGTGCTACCAAGCAAAAGCACGAACTTGCTAAAGAAGATAAACGTTCCCCACATTATTTAGAGAACAATGGAAATCTATACAGTGAAATTGTAGATCACAATATAGAATCTTGGGACTATAACCTTAATGTACTATCTCTTGTTAACCCTATAATACTGATATCTACATTCCTTGAATGGTCGTTAAAGCGTCTATTACATGATTGCTGTGATGGAGTAAAGTATAAATCTAAAAAGGGAATTGCAAATATTGACGGTATGTTGGCTTTAATTATAAAAAGTTTATCTCTAGATATACAAGTACCTAAAGACTTCCAAGAAGCTCTTAATAAATATAGGCTTGTTCGCAATAAGTTTGCTCATGGTGAGTGGGAAAAAATTTCCAGTTTGTATGACTTAGAAGTGAGAGATTATCTATTACATTGCAGTCGTCTTTTGAAAACTCTTGAGGCTGAGATCCTTAGGAAAAAATACACTTACACAGGAACAACCGCCTAACAAAGCATTTAAGAGTGATTCCCAACGCTTGGCATTTTTCATTCCATCGTTGGGTTTTGTGTTTACGGTGGTATGGTTACGCTTCGTGGTAGCGTTGCTCACACCTTAATGCGGCGTTATACGCTTTTGAGGAAATAGTCCAATATGAACAAAGTATTATTCAGAAGTTGTGATGAAAATAGCCAATATTGGACAGATCTAGAGAATCTATTTCAAAGTGAATGGTCTGATTTCTTGTTTTGTGATACCTACAAACCTGAAGTTAATCTTCCTCCTGTTTTGGTCGCTTTGAGAAACAACGAAGTTATCGGTGGGCTAGCTTATTCTCGTTTTAAAGAGCCACACGGAAGTTCAGATGTTATTTGGTTTAATGCCGTCTTTGTTTCACCTGAATGGCGTGGTCAGGGCATCGCTAGCGAGTTGATTAACCGAGGTGTTAATCAAGTATCAGAAACCCTTCAAAGAAATCTGTATGCTTATACAAATGTAGCCCCGCTGTACCAGTCACTAGGTTGGTCGGCGGTTGATATTGAAAGTGAGCCAAACCATAGCGTAATGAGTATCCCACTCAGGACTCAACCACGCGTATAACAAAGCATTTAAGAGTGATTCGCAACGCTTGCCGTTTTCGCTTCGCTCAAAGTATAGGCAAGCGCCGCTCACACCTTAATGCGGCGTTAGGGCTCAGTATTAGTTTGGTCGAAAATAATATGATTAATGATAAGTATAGGTGTAATCAGAATTGGTCGGAATGGCCTCGTTGTGTCACCAACATAAATGACATTGAGTTAGATTGGCGTTGGGTTTCATTTTGCCGTGAAGGGAAATCACACAAAGGAATCAGTTCATTTTCACAACAAATTACACGTTTGTCAGCCAAGCAGGTAAACGTTGAATTCCTTAGTGAAATAGCAGAACTGCAAAACTTAGAATATTTGGAGATTGAGAGGCTATCTTCAGACACTCTACTTCCATTGATTAATTTGAATAAGTTGGAAACGCTTAAAATTTCAGGAGTCAGCAAGGCTGAAAACTTTGAGGTTTTAACAAGCCTACCTAATTTGCGCTATCTATTTATAGAGGGTGCGAAAAAACTAAACAATTTAGAATGCCTATCAGGTTTTACAGAGCTTATAAGTTTAGGTGTTGAAGGTACGATGTATACAAATCAAAAGGTCTTATCTTTGCAGCCAATAAGTACATTGCCAAATTTAGAAGCATTGTTTTTAACGTCAGTGAGCCTAACGGATAAATCAATACTGTGCTTAGCCGATTTACCTAAAATACGTGTATTGTCTTGCGCTAGGTTTACAACGAAAGAGCACTTCTCTTCTTTAAAGAGCAAAAAGCCAAACATTAAATGTCGTTGGTTTGAGGCTTACGAAATTTAGCCCTAACAAGCAATTTAAGCAGACTGCCAACGCTTGGCATTTTTAATTCGTTTTAGCTTCAGTGACTGAGGTGATAAATTTGAGTGTATTAGTAGCGTTGTCAGCTACTTAATTGGGCGTTAGGCAACTGTGTTAAAGACAATCAGGAAGGAACTTTAAATGAATAAGAAGTTTAAAAATACAGGTAGTGAATCAGGTGAAATTACAGTTCAAGTATCTCAAGCTAAGGTTAGTTTTTACATAGAGCCTGGAGCTGAATTTATTGTTGAGACGCATGAAAACTCAGATATCGTATTTTCGAGCTCAAATACAAACCATAATTTAGTCATAGAACCGGTCTAGCTAAGCCTTCACTGGTTGTGGTGAAAATTGCCTAACAAGCAATTTAAGCAGACTGTCAACGCTTGGCATTTTCAACTCGGTTTGCTTCAGTGATTTGGGTGGTAAACTTGAGTGTATTGGTAGCGTTGTCAGCTACTTAATTGGGCGTTAGCTATTTACGAGGATAAAATGAATACAGTGGATGTAATGCGAGAGTACAATGAGTCTGAACGAAAACTGATTAACTCGTTTAATGGCGTCAAGCAATCAGATGGTAATCTGACTAAGTTCGTATCAAAAGATCGTCATGGTAGCTATATTTCGTTCTTCAGCTTCGACGAAAGCCTCACAGAATCAATAGTTAAAGAGCAACTTGAATACTTCAACAAGCGCAACTTATGTTTCGAATGGAAAACATATAGTACAGACAAACCAAGTAATATCGGTAAAGTATTACTCGAACATGGTTTTGAACAAGAAGACTCAGAGTCATTTATGGTTTTAGACCTTTCAAAGGCTGATGTCGAATCTTTCGACGAGTCTCAGATCACAGAGGTTTCTGATAGCGAAGGCATTCGTGATGCAGTAAGGGTTCAAGAACAAGTTTGGGGCGGAAGTTTTGATTGGCAATACAACTACCTAATGAGTCTCAAAGAGCACTCTCCAGATTCGGTGTCCATTTATGTAGTATATGTAAATGGACAACCAGTTACCTCTGCTTGGCTAACATTTAATGGAAGTAGTCCATTTGCAGGTATTTGGGGTGGGAGCACAGTCGAAGAGTTTCGAGGCAATGGTTATTATAGTTTGTTGCTCAGTAAGCGTATTGTTGAAGCAAAATCGAAAGGGGTGAAATACCTTATAATCGATGCCTCAGATATGAGCAAACCGATTGTATTAAAGCGTGGTTTTGAAGTCGTAGCGACAACTACGGGGTACACTTCACCAAATAGCTAACAAAGCATTTAAGAGTGATTCGCAACGCTTGCCGAAGTATAGGCAAGCGCCGCTCACACCTTAATGCGGCGTTATGTACTTTTCTGTGATTTGTAAAAATTCACCCGAAATGTGTTTTAAATCAAGAACGAAAATGTAGTTCCAATAGTAAATTAAACTTCGTGTTTATTGAGTTAATGGTAGGTTTTATGCTGAAGCGCATTGAAGATGTTCTTGATTTAAATGGGCTAATCTATAGCTCTTCAGGTAATAGTATTTCTATAAAATTAGGTGGCTTTGCATCTAAAGTTAAAATTACCCATGAGCCTCTTGTTAACAAGTACATGCTTTCAAGCAGTGAAGGCTTGTTAATGGTCTCTACTTTTCTACTGTTACTTTCAGTCATTCTCCTATTGGTGTCGGTAAAAAATATAATGGGTACTGTTGCCGTTGTGTTATTGACGGCAAGTTGTATTCTGAATTTATTGCAGTTATTACGCAGGTGAAGTTACTCGACCTCAAAACTCAGTTACGGGAACAAGGTATTTACCTTTCACCACGTACATAACAAGCAATTTAAGCAGACTGTCAACGCTCGGCATTTTCAACTCGGTTTAGCTTCAATGATTTCGGTGGTAAATTTGAGTGTATTGGTAGCGTTGTCAGCTACTTAATTGGGCGTTATGGCGCATAGTCGACTTTTCATCATCAAGGAGAGATAAGTGGAATATTTCATCAGTACAATCAAGCAGTACGCAGTCTTCAAAGGTAGAGCCAGACGAAAAGAGTTTTGGTACTTCTATTTAATCAGTTTAGTTATTAGTTTCGCTCTCGCTTTCTTAGATAACCAAATGGGTACTTTTAACCCAGAACTGGGTGGTGGTCTTCTTGGTGGAGTGTATGGAATATTCATTTTTTTGCCTTCGCTTTCACTAACGGTTCGCCGAATTCACGATACTAGCCATAGTGGTTATTGGGCTTTTATCTTATTAATTCCAATCATTGGTGTCTTAGCAATTTTGTTCTTCGCCTTAATGGATAGTAAGCCTGGCTCTAATGAATATGGAATCAGTCCTAAAGAACCTGCGCCATAACAAGCAATTTAAGCAGACTGTCAACGCTGGGCATTTTCAACTCGGTTTAGCTTCAGTGATTTAGGTGGTATGTTTGAGTGTATTGGTAGCGTTGTCAGCTACTTAATTGGGCGTTAGAACTTTTAGGGGAT
>NZ_JAKJSZ010000039.1:0-7704 GCF_050337535.1 Vibrio kagoshimensis | reverse complement strand
GTTATACATATAAGTCTCTCCTCCACCATTGCTACCTATAGCTATGTAATCTTGAAAGCCTGAATCATAGCTAGGCTGGAGTTCGCGAACTTCATGTTGAGAATAAAGAATAAAAGGAGAATACCAATGTACTGTTTCATCCAAAAAATCAAACTCGGTCAGCGTATTTTCCGCGATATCTTTTTGGATTCTACTTGGCAATAGTTTGTATTTTTCAATCATAGTTACTTTAAAACCTTCAAAACACCTAACGCCCAATTAAGTAGCTGACAACGCTACCAATACGCTCAAAACTACCACCTAAATCACTAAAGCTAAACCGAACTGAAAATGCCAAGCGTTGACAGTCTGCTTAAATTGCTTGTTATGTCTACTCAGAAATAGATAAAGAAGCCATTATTTTCTTTCCGATTGGTAACCATTGCTCTGATTGTTCAACCGTCGTATTAAAGGCAGTCAACAAAAACCTACCATCAACTGACGTTCCATACATTATATTATGTATCTCTGTATCAATGGCTGGTGTAATTAATTCTAGAACCATAAATGTCTGATTATTCTGGACAATAACTTCATCCCTAATCCAAGTCGCTGAAGGGTACATATTATGGAATATCTTCGATATTGCCACATGGGCATTTTTAACGTCAGAGGGAGCCATTGAGTTATTTGTATGGTTAAACACAAGTGTTACACCTCCCGTTTCATCACTAAGAACTTCTGTAGGCCTTCTAGTTGACGGGTATTTAAACTCTAAAATATCATCTGGCATAGGACCAAAATCTTTAGGTGCATTAATTGACACTTTGCCATTTAAAGCTTTAACTTCAACTAATTCAACGGCAGATGCCGTAATACTGCACAACGCAAGACTAAGAGTTAATAGTAATTTTTTCATTTCGAGCCTAACTAAGGTAAACCAGTTACCGATTAATAGAAAACAGAAGAATCATACATACCACAAATAAGCAACACCACCGACAACTCATTAACCCAAGCTATTGGTTACATGAAGTCATTCACAGGTTCAACACTACTTGGCTAAACTTCCACTAAAGATAGCTAGAAATAAGGAGTGGTTTTGAGATTAGCACCTAAGCTACTAATCTCAGTAGAAGTTCACTAGCACCAAGAGACATAACGCCCAATTAAGTAGCTGACAACGCAACCAATAAACTCAAATTTACCATCTAAATCACTGAAGCTAAACCGAGTTGAAAATGCAAAGCGTTGGCAGTCTGCTTAAATTGCTTGTTATGGCGCAATTCTCAATGATGGCCACCTGACCAGCCAACCTTTTTGACTTACCCGTTGTTCAAATGTTTCTAGTGACCTTTTGGAATTATGTGTGACGCAGTAATTAAACAAAGATTCAAACCCAAATGACGAAATACATTCATATTGGTTTGGACCTACTTTTCGGATGGCAATCGCTGTTTCTTTTTCTGGCCAGTAACTCATTGCATCCAATGAACTCATATATGGAGCATCACCATTACGCTCATGCATCACGGCTTGATTACGTACTTGCCAATTAAGTTCAGGCATCCAACTATTAAGTTGTGCTTCGTATAACAAATAGGATTCAGAATGTAATTCATCAGGGTCAAAATAGATAACATCCACATCGTTCAGTGGTGTCGGCTTTTCGAAGTTATGTAATGAATCCCAAACCAGGTTACGAACAAAGCCAGCGGCTATAAAGCACTGAGGTAAACCCAGTTGTGCAACACAATCTAAGGCCTTTACCCTAGTTGAGTCTTGCTTGATTAATTCTACGATTTTGTTCATTTTCGACCTGCGCCATAACGCCACGTTAAGGTGTGACAACCGAGTGCCATAATGGTGAGCGAAGCGAAACCGGCACGCGTTTGGAATCACTCTTAAACGTTTTGTTAGCTGCAAACTCTAAAGTTAGAGATCAAACTCTATATTGTAGAGTTGAACACATTAACCAATGGCTCTTCCCACCCAAGACTCTCTTTCAAAGACTCTACCATAGGTCTCACTTGTTCTGTTGAGACGTTGATTTCAATTTTAAGTAACTTGTAGTTTTCAACCTCACCTTTAGAACCAAATACTGGATTTGAGCCCTCTAAGGCTCGATGCGACCCCATAACCGAACCAATTGCCCAGCAATGATCGTAATTACCAATTTTATCGACTCCAGATTCATGTAATACATTTTGTACTAACATCTGCTGTTCTGGATTACAGAATATTTCTAGTTTATACATTTTCGATAATACTCGTTACATACCGATTGCAGCTAACGCCGCATTAAGTGGTGAACAACGCGACCACCCCGCCTTAAACCTTGCCACATTTAGCACTGAAGCCGACCTGACCTGAAATTGCCAAGCGTTGAGAATCCGTCTTAAATGCCTTGTTATATAACAATATTTCCCAAATGGTAAATGTGATCGGCATACAATTTACCACCAATCTTATAAGGATCAGCAATTACTTTGACTTGAGAAAAACCACTTTTAACTAATACTCGCTCTGAACCAAGATTCCCTTCAGTAACGACTGCATTAAAAGCTTCAATACCCCAATTAATTCGAGAATACTCAATAAGAGACTTAAGTGATTCCGTTCCATAACCATGACCTTGATATTCAGGTAGGAACATAAAACCAACTTCGGCTACGCCATCTTGAACACAAAAGCCTGTGACCCCTACTTTTTCTCCATTGTTTCGCTTGGTTATAACTAAGCACAACCAATGACTAGAATCAGGTGACCAAGGACTAAGACGGCTTGCAAACCTAACCTTAATTTCATCTATTGAAGGTTCGTCAAAGCATAAGGAAATCACTTTAGGATCAGCGTGTAAGGAGTGAAACAACGACCTGTCGTTTGGCGATAACTGATCCATCATTAATCGTTCTGATGTCAGTTTCATTCGTGAAACTCTCCTTGTTATATAACGCCGCATTAAGGGGTGAACAACGCTTCCACCCCACCTAAAGTATTGTACCGTAAACACTAAATTTGAAGTAGATGCAAAAATGCCAAGCGTTGAGAACCCCTCTTAAATGCTTTGTTATGTGCGCTGTTCGATTTCCGCGATGTAGCTATCTGAACCTACTGCAGTTTCCCAGAGATATCCGTCTAGATCAGCGAAATAACCCGAAAAACCACCCCAAAAAACGGGTTGCCCTTGCTTTACGACTTTCCCACCATTTTCATCAGCATTCTCCAGCAGATTAAGAACTTCACGGGAAGAGTTTACATTTCTAGCAAAAGTAATACCTGCAAAGCCTGAACCTTTTGGCTCAACACCAGCATCTTTCGCTAGCTCAGGTTTGGGAAATAGAGCCAACACTGGACCGTCAACATCCATAAAAACAATTTCATCAGATTGATAATCTGTACGTTCTAGTCCAAGTACTGCTTCATAGAACTGTGCTGAAGCTTCAATATTTGATACACCTAGTGTGATGATTGATAATTTTCTCATTTCCCCTCCGAGCACATAACGCCCAATTAAGTAGCTGACAACGCTACCGATATACTCAAACTTAACACCGTAATCACTGAAGCTAAACCAAACTGACAATGCCAAGCGTTGGCAGTCTGCTTAAATTGCTTGTTAGGCGATTTTTACAGCGCCTACTTACGCCCAGCTTCGTGCTTTTCACTACGAGGTAATTCAGCATCTAAGTCATCCCAATTTGCCTTTGAAGTAACAAAGTTATGAGAAATAGGTCGTTCCGATATATCGGTATCCAAAATACCTAAACGAAGGCGAAACCTTTTCGGAGATTGAGAATTGGAACTATAGATTGGACTTCCGCAAGTTTGACAAAAGTACTTACGCTTACCCTCACTGCTTTCATAAAAAGTAAGAGTCTTATCGTTATCAATTAACTTTAAGTCTTCAGCGTCAATGAAACCATTGGTGGCATAGGCACTTCCGCTAGCCTTACGGCACAAAGAACAATGGCAATGAATAATATCGGTAACTCCACCATTTAATGACAACTGGATTGAGCCACATAAACAACTTCCTTTGTACATTTATACTCCTTAGCTAAAACTTTGCCTATTCGCCTAACGCCACGTTAAGTAGTGAGCAACGCC
Source organism: Vibrio kagoshimensis (assembly GCF_050337535.1). Taxonomy (NCBI): domain Bacteria; kingdom Pseudomonadati; phylum Pseudomonadota; class Gammaproteobacteria; order Vibrionales; family Vibrionaceae; genus Vibrio; species Vibrio kagoshimensis. Next base: position 3,615 of record NZ_JAKJSZ010000039.1, on the reverse strand, counting down.
ACCACCGAAACTAAACATTACCACCTTAAACACAAAACCCAACGATTAACACTGAAAATGCCAAGCGTTGGGAATCTGTCTTAAACGTTTTGTTATATGCATTTCACCTGCGGAACCCAAATATAGCCTGTATCCTTATCACCGTAGGTTACACTGGCTGCTCTGAGTTGATAAAGTCCAGCTATGTAGAGGCAAATTATCGAATCTAAAGCATCCTCATTGCTTTTTAAAGCAGCACCTTTAAGGCTTTGAATATACGACTCTGATAAAAGCATGTTAATTTCTTCAGGGATTTGGAGAGATAAAACCGCTGAATTTTGAAGAGATAATATAAAACTAGCTAATTTTGATTGCCCTTGTTTCTTCTCTGCTACGCTTCCTTTCTTGTATGCAAGTCTCTCGGGTAAACCAAAACATTCAATTATAGCTGGGTGAGGATAACACTCGATTTGCCATTTTTCAGAGGATAAGTGTTGGTAGCCTAATGAAGCTAGAGATGTTGAAAGATTTACACTTAAAGCATCTGGGTACAAAGAAAGGTTTGAAGTATGACAAGACGCTTTTCTTGCCCCATAATCACGGCTAAGTGATTTTTCACAATCTCTCTGACCTGTTTGGTTTTCAATTACAAGAGGGGCATCTATTGCGATACCAAAGATTTCTGTTTCGCTTTCTATGAGACTCGTGATCTCCGACATACCAAAAATCGCTGGTTCAAGCCGCTCTAGTTTCAAGCTTTTACCATTTAGACTTCCGATAGCTATTGCTGATGGATTTTTTTCACCGTGCCAAGCTAAGTCAATTCCTGCTAATTTCATCAATGTATCATTCCTGCATATAACGCCGCGTTAAGTAGTGAGCAACGCCAACCACCCAACCTAAACCATTGCACCTTAAACACTTAACCCAACTTAGAATACAAAATGCCAAGCGTTGGGAATCTGCCTTAAACGCCTTGTTATAGCGCTTTGCCGTTTACAAGTGACCAATGATGAGGCATTAATTCACGTATAGTTTTGAAAACCAATGCATTATCTGAAGTCGTAATTGCTGCTTTAACATCTCCACCCCAGTGGACAAGGCGCTCTTGGCAAACCCCGCATGGTGACAAGATTAGAAACTCATCGTTCTCATTTTCACGACACAGACATAATGAGTGAGTCACTCGCTCATTGAGTTTGTGAGCCTCTAAATACGCTCCCACTTCCATGCATAGGGAAAGAGCATCGTTTTGGGTATCAGGAGCAACGCTTGTTAATATTTTGCCTGACTCTGTTCTAATAGCTGCGGCACCACCCCAACCCGAAGGGTATCGCATGTTTACTAATTCTACTGCCGCTTGATAAAGCTCTTTTTCGATACTATCCATCACCATCCATCTTCAATTTTATCGGGCGCTATAACGCCGCATTAAGTGGTGAGCAACGCTACCACTCTTCCTAAACCATTGTGACATAAGCACTTAACCCAAAGTAAGCCGAAAATTCCAAGCGTTGGGAATCCGTCTTAAATGCTTTGTTATACGAATTTTTCCACCAATTCCCGTGTCATAAAGTGACTATGTGGATCGAGTTCATAGTTGGCAAATGGTTCACAATAGGTAAACCCGAATTTCTCATACAGATTTCGAGCTGGTTGGAAGAATTGTTGAGTGCCGGTTTCAAGGCTAACTTTGCGGTATCCCTTGTCGATAACAGTATTCAAAGCATGAGTTAACAGCTTAGTTGCAACACCGGACTTTCGGGATGAACTAGAAGTTCTCATTGATTTCAATTCAACATGACGGGGATTGAGTTGCTTGATAGCAAGACAACCTTGTAATTCACCGTTAACCCAACCGCTGAAGAATGTAATATCTGATGATTTAAGTGCATCGACATCTAGAGCATGAACACTTTCTGGAGGCGAAGTTGCATACATATCAGCCAAGTGCTCTTCGAGTAATTCAATGACTTCACCACCCGATAGATCGTCTATTTTAATTTCCATATTCCGAATTTTCCTTATTCGTATAACGCCGCATTAAGGTGTGAGCAACGCTACCACACAACCTAAACCATTACGCCTTAAACACAGAACCACACCTTGAACTAAGAATGACAAGCGTTGGGAATCTGTCTTAAACGCCTTGTTATGCTAACATGAATTTAGATGTATCAGTCACATAAGGAAACAACATGCATAGGCAACAAGGATTTACATTGATCGAACTAGTTGTCGTTATTGTAATAACTGCGATACTTGCAGTAGTTGCTGCGCCTCGTTTTCTTAACTTTTCTAGTGACGCATCAGAAGCAAGTATTAATGGCGTAGAGGCTGCTCTCAACACATCATTGAAATTAGCAGATGCTAGGATAGCTATTGATAATGCTGAAACTTCGGTAGACTACCAAGGTGAAACGATCGCTTTAACCGGTGGCATGCCTGCCGCAAGTGCCGGAACACTACGTACACTTCTTAATATTGATGTACCCAGCTCATGGACACGAAATTGGGAAACCATTCCTTGTAATGAACCTGAGTTCTGCATTTTAGGAAATATGTACCCAGGTAAAAGTGGCTATGTTCCTATTCCTGACTTTCCACTGGATTCAAATGGCGGAATAGATCGAGCATCATACATTTGGCAAAAAGGCTATATTTTGGAATCAAATGGCTGCTACACCTTTTATATTAATGAAACGTCTAAAGAGACCTACCATTCAGGTTCCGTCAGTGATAATTGTTAGCATAACGCCCAATTAAGTAGCTGACAACGCTACCAATACGCTCAAAATCACCACCGAAATCACTGAAGTTAAGCCGTGCTGAAAATGCCAAGCGTTGGCAGTCTGCTTAAATTGCTTGTTAGGCAGTTTGACCACAATCAGTGAAAGCTTAGCTAAGCTGGTTCTATGACTAAATTACGGTTTGTATCTGAACTCGAAAATACGATATCTGAGTTCTCATGTGTCTCAACAATAAACTCAGCTCCTGGCTCTATGTGAAAACTAACCTTAGCTTGAGATACTTGAACTGTAATTTCACCTGATTCACTGCCTGTATTTTTAAACTTCTTATTCATCTAAAGCTCCTACTCGATTGTTTTTAGCTCAATTGCCTAACGACCCTAATAATCCAAAGTTTTTGGCTAAAATATTGAGTAACGAAAACAGTTAACTATTTTTTAGGGTCATTATTAATTAGCTTATTTACTTAGGTCGTACTTCGTTAAAATAATAATCCCACTTAGGGTCATGAACAGCCTCAATTTCTATTGGATAAGGTTCCATCTCTTGTGGAATATTATGAAGTTTTTCTGCAAAAACATCCGTAGACTTACAATAAAAAACCCATTCTCGATAACCATTTGTTGTAATAGCTGAACTAAGGACACCTGACATATCTGTTTCAAGCGAGTCAACTAATCGGTTTTCAAAGATTTCCATAGCCGCACTATCTACCTTCGAAGGCATACCAGACTCATGGACACTATAATTCCAGTAAACTTGAATAAGTTTAGGGTAATTTGAAATTCCTAAATGTGGCATTAATTTATCTCTGAAACGGATCATTAGAGGTAAATCATTATACTTGCCTTCTGCAACTGCCCAATGATCATTGTTTATTATATAT
>NZ_JAKJSZ010000038.1:0-8082 GCF_050337535.1 Vibrio kagoshimensis | reverse complement strand
GCATTAAGTGGTGAACAACGCTACCACCCGAGCCTAAACCTTGCCACATTTAGCACTGAAACTGACCTAAACTGAAATTGCCAAGCGTTGAGAATCCGTCTTAAATGCTTTGTTATGCAACAATCCCAAAGGGTGTGACTAACTCGCACGCCCTTTAGAGTAAGCAGGTAATTCTGGCGGTAATTCACACCAATTAGCTTTATAGGCTGTGTAAATTTGAGCATCAACTTTTACCGGAATATCAACATCAAATGTCGATATTGCCAACTCAATATTTTCTAGAGGCTCACCTTTTACTCTGAACCCTAAACTTGAACCACAGTTAAAGCAGAACGTCCGAGTTGTTCCATTTGATGCAACAAACTCTTTGAGTAAGTCCTTACCTGAAACCCAGTTTAAACCTTTAACTCCAACTAGCGTTCCAAAAGCTGCACCATGAAACTTACGACACATAGAACAATGACAATTTGCCACTTTTTCTCTGAATCCAGCCACGGAAAATCGAACATTTCCACACAAACATGAACCGTCAAATAGTGAACTCATTTTGAGTTGACCTCCCTGTTGCATAACGCCCAATTAAGTAGCTGACAACGCTACCAATACACTCAAATTTATCACCGAAATCACTAAAATTGAACCGAGTTGAAAATGCCAAGCGTTGACAGTCTGCTTGAATTGCTTGTTATGGCGTACGCGATTAGGCACGAGAAAACCTAAAACATGTGCCACATCAATAGTTGACTAAATTACTCTGGTATTCTAATTCCACTAACGCTGAATCATTGAGGAAACTAATATGACATTTTCAATCAAAAAGATATTTCAAAATAAAGAAACAGAAACTACTGAGGAAAACCAGTTAACCTCAAAGGAGGCACCTCAAGAAAGCGATAAGGCAGAGAAAGAAATCAAACATGAAACGCCTAGTGGATGTTGTGGTTCTTGTTCATAAAATATACCAATTATAAACCTTAGATACTGTCTAAGGTTTATCAATTTGTAAGCCATAACGCCGCATTAAGGTGTGAGCGGCGCTTGGCTATACTTGAGCGAAGCGAAACTGCCAAGCGTTGCGAATCACTCTTAAATGCTTTGTTATGCATTTATGATACTAGCTAGTGTGTCTGATGCTTTTAAACTATTTATCAACGTAACCTTATAGTTATCTCCAGAAGCCCCTTGCCCAATTGGCAAAGCGCCAAAACGTCTTAAGTGCAGTTGAAATAATTGTGACTCAATACTCTTTCTAGCAACTTTGTTTCTCTGGCTATCAAGGACGTATATTTCTAGTTTCAACTTTTTACCAAGCCAGTAATACCTTGAGATCGTGAAATTAGTACCGGTATCACCACCAATGTTTTCTTCTGTGCTTATATGCTGACTAAATCGTGTACCTGTTTTTCGTTCTCTGCCAGCTTCTCCAATATAGATGATAGAACCATCTTGGCTTGGGTAATTAATAACCTCATCAACCAATGAATAAACGTAAATTAAATCAACACCATCACCCAGCATCGCTTCATTTTTCAATGATAGAAGCTTTTTTCTATCTTCTAGTGTCCCTTTCTGAATCGTTAACTCTAAATCTGGCTTTCCACCAAAAAGTAGTCTAATCATGAAAACTCCCGAAATGCATAACGCCCAATTAAGTAGCTGACAACACTACCAATAGACTCAAATTTACCACCATAATCACTGCACCTAAACCGAGYTRAAAATGCCAAGCGTTGACAGTCTGMTTAAATTGCTTGTTATGTGTRTTCTAACGTAGCCTTTGAGCCTAAYTTTTCAATTAAMCCACTTGGAGGRYCCAAGAAGAATAGATAGTCAAAACCATRCACTGCACAAGCAATGACAGAATCATCTTTGAAGAACCGCCAGCCAGATACACCYTCATTACTTGCTAACATATCATCAAGTAAGTGTGCTCCCATGCTACTTACWATAACTTGRGTRCTGTCATGATTTAACTCCCAAAGCTTCTGCTTTCGGATATAAGGTTCRTTGTTATAACTAACAATTATTGRRGCATTCCCTTCACCTAAGAAGAATGGYGCTAGTGATTCAATAAGTTTTCTCTGATATTCATTGGCGAAATCTGTATTCTTTCATCAAAATCAACCGAAAATTTATTACAACCAACAGCAAAAGCRTATTCAACGMTCCACTTCGACGATYTGAAATCTATCGCCTCATCGGATATATTAAGAATCATCAATTTCCTCCAAACACATAACGCCGCGTTAAGTAGTGAGCAACGCCTGCCACCCTACCTAAAACCTTGCCACCTTAGACACTAAAGCTGACCCAAACTGAAAATGCCAAGCGTTGGRAATCTGTYTTAAACGCTTTGTTAGTTTGCTTACATGATGCAGCCAAAGTTTAGCGCCAAGGTGCTGAATTGGTKACAAAACTACTGGCTTTGRATGCCAATGTAAAYCTGAAAACTACAGAACTCGAACCCAACCAACAAAACGCACTTGGCTAAGAAGCGACATACGATAAACAACCACAGTTTGAAGTACTTGGGCTGACAAAGGATTCATTCGACCAACCTGATAACCAAGTGCGACAAAGCCATTTGTTAACGAGTTAGACACAAAAAAAGAAGCCGCGCGAGATGCACTAAGTGACCAAAATTACTGATGCAGAGAAATGAATAACGTTGAACTCACAGAGCCGAAAGGCAACCTACGCGCGATAAGATTTGGTTGCACAACTTTCGGAAAACGAACAGGTGTAAAGCACAGAAACCAGACTAGGCTTTTTGACCATAAACGCTTTTCTACTTTTGCAAACTAACGCCGCGTTAAGTAGTGAGCAACGCCTGCCACCTAACCTAAAACTTTGCCACCTTAAACACTAAAGCTGACCCAAACTGAAAATGCCAAGCGTTGGGAATCTGTCTTAAACGCTTTGTTAGTTTGCTTACATGATGCAGCCAAAGTTTAGTGCCAAGGTGCTGAATTGGTTACAAAGCTACTGGCTTTGACCGACAATGTAAAACTGAAAACTACAGAACTCAAACTCAACCAACAAAATGCACTTGGCTAAGAAGCGACATGCGATAAGCAGCCACAGTTTGAAGCGTTTTAGCTGACAAAGGATTCATTCGACCAACCTGACAACCAAGTGCGACAAAGCCACTATTTTACGGATAAACCACCAAGAAAAAGAAGCCGCGCGATACACACTAAGCGACCAAAATTACTGATGCGGAGAAATGAATAACGTTGAACTCAAAGAGCCGAAAAACACCCTACGCGCACTGATGATTTGGTTGCACAACTTTCGGAAAACGAACAGGTGTAAAGCACAGAAACCAGACTAGGCTTTTTGACCATAAACGCTTTTCTACTTTTGCAAACTAACGCCCAATTAAGTAGCTGACAACGCTACCAATACACTCAAATTTACCGCCTAAATCACTGAAGCTAAACCGAGTTGAGAATGCCAAGCGTTGGCAGTCTGCTTAAATTGTTTGTTATACGAGTGTTGCCTTCAGTGCCGCAGCTTGTTGTTCAAATAACCCATTGTCAGATTCGGAGTAAGACTTAGCTACATTTACCCATTGCACTCCTGTTTCATCAATATGGCGAAACTCAATTTGTAATGCATATTTTGAACAACGAAGTAGACCAAATATAAGCCCTACAATCGTTAAAGTAACAACTAAAGCTTGCAACCAAAAAGGTGTACTCTCAAGAGTGGTGATTGCGAGCCAAACAGCTCCTGAAAAAACAAATAGCCAAAATATTATTTGCCCCAGATTATCGAGCAAACCGAGCTTCTTAACTCTCGCATTGTTAATTTTTGATAAAGGATATGAATCTTTTTTGAAGCTAAACTCTTCTTGGCTTAGTCTAAAATCTGTTTCCTTGTACATTATTTACTCCATTCGTATAACGCCTGCATAACACGTTTGCTACGATACAGGCTTAGCTGAATTTTACTGCATTAATCACTAAAACTAAAGGCAAACTGACAGCGCCGAGTGTAGCAAATCGTGTTGATGCATTTGTTATATTAAATTTTAATGAGATAGCCAAAAGGTGATTTTTTGTATGTTATCTCTATAGAAGAATAGAGCTGACTTTCCGCATACATATTTGGTGAAGCACAAAGGTTTCCGTTTATAAAGTCATTACCCAGAGACAACTCATAGCAACTAATGCTATTCCGATAATACTTGATTTCTTTGCTCTCAACAGTAACTACTGTCTGCATTACAAAGTCTGAAAAATTGTACTCTATCCAAGCAAAAGTTGGGATTGAAAATAATATGAGTAGAGTGCTTGGAAAAAGTGAAATTACTGCTTGCTTCAGATAGTAACCTCTTATTTTTCTTAATTTAATTTCCACTATAGTTACTATGACAATTACACCTGAAAATGTCAGAGCAAATATAGCTGATTTATAAGTATAAATAACAGGAGGGCTAGAGACTACAATTGAAATAATGGTAAGTATGCATAAAGCTAAAAGAGAGCAGCTGAACACATAGCTTGTTTTTTTATTCGAATTACTAACATTCATACTTACTGTCCCTGTAAATATTTAATATAACGCCGCGTTAAGTAGTGAGCAACGCGACCACCTAACCTAAACCATTACACCATAAACACAATACTCGACTTGAACTTAGAATGCCGAGCGTTGGGAATCTGTCTTAAACGCCTTGTTAGTTGTAATTCCCCAATTCGTGCGTAAAACTCAAGCCTGCATCACTTACTACCTTTGAGACTAGAGCAATGAACTTTTCAGCTTCGTAGTTGGGCAGATATTTAGAAACAAGCCTGATTTCAAAAAGCTTGCCCTTTGCTGTAGGGTATTGTTGCAATATTTCACCAGATTCAATAAATGATAAATAAAGATTTAGTTTATCTTGCAATACTAATAACTTTTCATTTTTATCATCCCACTTTAAATGGTCAGATATCACCAAAATCACTTTTTCATCGTCATGTGCAATAACATCTACTTTATCGAGTTGCTCAATCGTCATTTTTCATCCTTAACAACTAACGCCCTGTTAAGGTGTGAGCAACGCAATACCGACGCTACCGCATACCACCTTAAACACTAAAACCAACGCATAGTAAAAATGCCACGCGTTGCGAATCACTCTTAAACAGTTTGTTATGCGTTTCCTTCCAACAAGCTGCTGTCATACCAGATATCTTCGTAGCCATTGTTATCTATTAGGAAGCGGTAGCCAGGAGGCAAACCAAGATAAGCTTGCACTTGAGGTAGGTATTTAGCTATATGCTCAACATGTAGCGGGTCAAAGAAGTCTGCGTTTGAAGATAACTCTTCACCGCACCAGATATACCAACCATTAGTACCATTTTCGGGAGCAACTCTCATACCATTAATAGGAATCTGACTTAAGGTAGAAAGTGCAATTCCTAGTTTGCTATCGGCTTCCGGATGTTCCTTTGCTAAATCTTTAAACTGATTATCCAACTCTTCCTCCTGACGCATAACGCCCAATTAAGTAGCTGACAACGCTACCAATACACCCAAATTTACCACCTAAATCACTGAAGCTTAACCGAGTTGAAAATGCCAAGCGCTGACTGTCTGCTTAAATTGATTGTTATGCCTGTTTCCATTCGGTTCGCAAAACGGCTAAAACAACGGTATCCCACCACTTAGACTTAAAGAAACAATGTTCTTTAAAGTAAGCCTCTTGCCGCATACCTAAAGATTGACAAAGCTTGATTGCTAGTAAGTTTTTACTGATTGTTTCGGCGTAAACGCGATGTACACCTAACTCTGTAAAACCAAAGTTAAGCAAAGCCTCCGAAGCTTCGTAACTGAGCCCTACACCTTGAGCATGCCTTGAAAACGCACAACCCATTGAGGCTTGATTGGTTACCTCTAAACGTAGGCAAACTGTACCAATAAACTTTCCTGACTCTTTGCATTCGACAGCTAATTGATAAGATTGACGAGGAACTTCAGATATTTGTTCGATAAGTAGACGAGTTAGTTTTCGATACTTGCCAGGTTCACAATCAGCTTCATCATAAAACGCTGATACTTGGGGTCTTGAGACATACCGACAAAAGCATCTTCGTCATCCAACGTCATATCGCGAATCACCAAACGCCTCGTTTCAAGCTTGAACATCAGAAGTTCCTTTCCTTCGTAAGGTATAACGCCCAATTAAGTTGCAGACCAACGCAAACCTGAACCTAAAACAACGCACCGATTACACCCAAACTGTTTGGAGCTAAAAATGCCACGCGTTGGCTGTCAGCTTGAATTGCTTGTTATATTGCCCGCACGATGAAACACAGTTTATCGCCAAGGTGCTGAATTGGTTACAAATCTACTGGCTTTGAACTCGGAAGTAAAACGGATAGTTCGAAACTCAACCATAGACAACAAAACGCACTTGGCTAAGAAACGAAATGAGTTGAAATTGGAGCCATTCGATTAGCTTAAATGACAAAGAATTCAAGCGAAAAACCTAACAGCAAAGTGCGCCGAAGCCACAAATTTCAATGAAGTTCCCACGAAAAAGGAGCCGCGCAAAATGAATTTGAGCCAGCAAAACTTACTAACGAGGAGACTTGCGTGACGTTGCAGCTAATTAATCGACACACTTTCTACTTGCGATGGTCATTTTGATGGCAACTTTCACGAAACGAACAGGTGTGTAGCTTGAACGTAGAACAAAGATAAACGGATATTTTAACCCTTTGAATCTTATGCAATATAACGCCGCGTTAAGTGGTGAGCAACGCTAACCACCCTACCTAAACCATTGTGACATAAACACTTAAATTGAGGTAAGCCGAAAACGCCATGCGTTGGGAATCCGTCTTAAACGCTTTGTTATGTGCGTGCCAAACGGTAGCGCCTTACTGTGCCCTCGCTTTCATCTGTGTAGTTGCCAAGGTACTCTCCACCACAGTTTTCGATAACCTTTTGGGATGCTGGATTATCAATTGAACAAGTGACAATAGCTGAGTCAGCTAAAGCGTGGTCACGAACCCAAGCAAGGAGATATGAGGCTACACCTTTACCACGAGCTGAAGGTCTAGTTTCGTAGCCAATATGACCAATTACATTTTCTACGTTGGCATTGCTACCTTTGCGAACTCTAATAGCACCCACGATTTCAAAGTCTGATACGCAATAATAAGTTGTGCTGGGCAAATATCCATTTGGTAGATCAGTAGTTGCGTTCGAGCGCTCAACCAAACCAGACAAATAAGCTTCAGGATTTTGCTCTACACCCGAATATTTTGGGATACCCGAGTCCAAACATTCCCTTGCGTAACTCGCTAACATTGGAGCTAAATCTGGACTTGCTTCTAATACTTCCATGCCAATTTTCCTTTAAAGCACATAACGCCGCGTTAAGTAGTGAGCAACGCCTACCACCTAACCTAAACCACTACACCGTAAACACCAAAACTGACTTGAACCGAAAATGCCAAGCGTTGGGAATCTGTCTTAAACGCTTTGTTAGTTTGCTTACATGATGCAGCCAAAGTTTAGTACCAAGATGCTGAATTAGTTACAAAACTACTGGCTTTGAACACCAATGTAAAACTGAAAACTACAGAACTCAAGCCTAGCCAACAAAACACACTTGGCTAAGAAGCGACATGCGATAAACAGCCACAGTTTAAAGCGATTTAGCTGACAAAGGATTCATTCGACAAACCTGACAACCAAGTGCGACAAAGCCACTATTTTACGGATTAACCTCCAAGAAAAAGAAGCAGCGCGAGATGCACTAAGTGACCAAAGTTACTGATGCGGAGAAATGAATAACGCTACATTAAAAGAGCCGAAAGACAACCTACGCGCGATGAGATTTGGTTGCACAATTTTCGAAAAACGAACAGGTGTAAAGTACAGAAACCAGACTAGGCTTTTTGACCATAAACGCTTTTCTACTTTTGCAAACTAACGCCGTATTAAGGTGTGACGCACACTTGCCATACTATGAGCGAAGCGAAACTGGCAAGCGTAAGGAATCACTCTTAAATGCTTTGTTAGGTGATTACTCTTCACCGACCTCTTGTTTAAGTTTTTTAATATTGAGCCGTGTTATTT
>NZ_JAKJSZ010000037.1:0-8779 GCF_050337535.1 Vibrio kagoshimensis | reverse complement strand
TTGTTTCCTTATGTGACTGATACATCTAAATTCATGTTAGCATAACAAGGCGTTTAAGACAGATTCCCAACGCTTGTCATTCTTAGTTCAAGGTGTGGTTCTGTGTTTAAGGCGTAATGGTTTAGGTTGTGTGGTAGCGTTGCTCACTACTTAACGCGGCGTTAGCTTTACAAGGGAGATATGTGGAAATGATCGACTGTTCTGATATCCGAGATTCAAAGGTGGTGGGYTTAACTGTAAGTAGTGATTGGGTGCAGAAGGTTCACTCTATAGAGTTGGTATTACGGATTGTGGGCGATCAAGAATATCGATATACGTTGTCAGGCGTTACAAGGTACTCAATTTATGAAGACTTTGGTTGTKAATAYATCTCTSAAGTAAAACTTTTATACCTTGAATCGACAGTATTCTTATCTTTAGAYCCGTTCGATGAATTATCTAGTGCTCCAGACTATGAAAATGATTGCTTCTGGTTTGAGGCGTCTTCTCTTGAACGAATGGTGATATAAGCTAACAAGCAATTTAAGCAGACTGCCAACGCTTGGCATTTTCARCWCGGTTTAGCTTCAGTGATTTCGGTGKTAAGTTTGAGTGTATTGGTAGCGTTGTCAGCTACTTAATTGGGCGTTATGTACTAGAGGTTTAAATTTGAATTATCTTAATGGGATAGACCTGCAAGATTCTTTTGTACTCGGGTGGTCCCTGAGTGAGACAAGGTTAGTAATTAATGTTGAGTTTAGTATTTGGCCCGACTCGCCATACTACGATTTACCTACAAATAATGAACATACTTGCTATAAGGTTGGTTACATAATTTTCTCCAATGTAATTTATATAACGGGTCTGTTAGAGCAAGAATTAGTTAAGTGCACGCAAGATATTGACGGTTCTATTGATTATGGAAATATCGATTATTTTGATGATAGTTGCCCAAAATTTAGGTTGGTAGGCGAGTTTGGTGATGTGGTACTGGAATGCTCAGGAGTACAGTTTCAAATACGTACATAACAAGCAATTTAAGCAGACTGTCAACGCTTGGCATTTTCAACTCGGTTTAGCTTCAGTGGTTTCGGTGTTAAATTGGAGTGTATTAGTAGCGTTGCCAGCTACTTAATTGGGCGTTAGGTGTTTTGAAGGTTTTAAAGTAACTTTGATTGAAAAATACAAACTATTGCCAAGTAGAATCCAAAAAGATATCGCGGAAAATACGCTGACCGAGTTTGATTTTTTGGATGAAACAGTACATTGGTATTCTCCTTTTATTCTTTATTCTCAACATGAAGTTCGCGAACTCCAGCCTAGCTATGATTCAGGCTTTCAAGATTACATAGCTATAGGTAGCAATGGTGGAGGAGAGACTTATATGTATAACTGCTCTAATGAGGCAATATACGTGTGCGATCTAATCGGTGGGTACGGTTCGCTAGAAAAAGTGAGTAATTGTTATTCGGAGTTATGCCTTTTATTAGTTCAGTGAGCAGGGCTAGCACACACCTAACAAAGCATTTAAGACGGATTCCCAACGCTTGGCGTTTTCGGTTTGTTTTGAATTAAGTGATTACGGCACAATGGTTTAAGTTTAGTGGTCTGCGTTGCTCACCACTTAATGCGGCGTTATACGTTTTTTTGGAGGCTCTGCATGCCAGCAAGAATTGATGAATACCTTGATAAGGTCATCAAAAATCGATTTACGGTTTCATTAATGTCAAACGCTAAATGGCGTAAAGCCTTCACGGTTTTAGATGTTCCTGAATTGATGTTAAATCAGTGTTTCTGGAAGTTTGTTGATAGCGATGATGAGTTTCTAGGTTTGCTTACTAAATCAGATGGGTTGATGGAAAAGTATGTGGGTGACTATGGCTCAGGTCCTTTCGCCTACAAACGAATAGAGTGGTTAGAAATCCCCAAAGTAGGTAAGCCTAGTGGTTATGAATACGTTCCCTTTAAACATTGGCATCAAGATATACCTTTGGCAATTATGCCGCTCACTTAGGGTACTTTAGTCTTTTTCCCGTATTTTCAATACATGCTTTAGTTTGGGGGTTGCTAGGCGGAGGTGGATTTATCATTTCTTCTTTCGTAACAAAGCTGTCTTTAAATAATAAAAAATTGTCATTTAAACACCTTGCTATATTGGGCTGTTAATAGGAACTAGTCATTTTATTGCGYAATTYAATATAGAGTACTTTTTAGCTATGYTGCCACTGCCTGTCYTAAYTTCTTGGMTTTGTAGCTCTGTATGCTACAAATTTATCGGTAAGGCAGGCTAAATATACCTAACAAGCAATTTAAGCAGACTGCCAACGCTTGGCATTTTTAGCTCAGTTTAGCTTCAGTGATTTAGGTGGTAAATTTGAGTGTATTGGTAGCGTTGTCAGCTACTTAATTGGGCGTTAGTTTACAATAGTAGAAAAGCGTTTTTGGTCAAAGAGCCTAGTCTGGTTTCTGTGCTTTACACCTGCTCGTTTTTCGAAAATTGTGCAACCAAATCATCAGTGCGCGTAGGGTGTTTTTCTGCTCTGTGAGTTTAAGGTTATTCATTTCTCCACATCAGTAATTTTGGTCGCCTAGTGCATCTCGCGCGGCTTCTTTTTCTTGATGGTTAACCTGTAAATAGTGACTTTGTCGCACTTGGTTGTCAGGTTTGTCGAACGAATCCTTTGCCAGCTAAGGTGCTTCAAACTGTGGTTGTTTATCGCATGTCGCTTCTTAGCCAAGTGTGTTTTGTTGGCTAGGGTTGAGTTCCGTAGTTTTCAGTTTTACTTTGGTGTCCAAAGCCAGTAGTTTTGTAACCAATTCAGCACCTTGGCGCTAAACTTTGGCTGCATCATGTAAGCAAACTAACAAAGCGTTTAAGACAGATTCCCAACGCTCGGCATTTTCAGTTTGGGTTAGCTTTAGTGTTTAAGGTGGCAAGGTTTTAGGTAGGGTGGTGGCGTTGCTCACTACTTAACGCGGCGTTAGTTTGCAAAAGTAGAAAAGCGTTTTGGGTCAAAGAGCCTAGTCTGGTTTCTATGCTTTACACCTGTTCGTACTTCGAAAGTTGTGTAACCAAATCTCATCGCGCGTAGGGTGTTTTTCGGCTCTTTGAATTCAACGTTATTCATTTCTCCGCATCAGTAACTTTGGTCACTTAGTGAATCGCGCGCGGCTTCTTTTTCTTGATGGTTAACCCGTAAATAGTGGCTTTGTCGCATTTGGTTATCAGGTTGGTCGAATGAATCCTTTGTCAGCTTAAATGCTTCAAACTGTGGCTGTTTATCGCATGTCGCTTCTAAGCCAAGTGTGTTTTGTTGGTTGGGTTTGAGTTCTGTAGTTTTCAGATTTACATTGGCATTCAAAGCCAGTAGTTTTGTAACCAATTCAGCGCCTTGGCGCTAAACTTTGGCTGCATCATGTAAGCAAACTAACAAAGCGTTTAAGACAGATTCCCAACGCTCGGCATTTTTAGTTTGGGTCAGCTTTAGTGTTTAAGGTGGCAAGGTTTTAGGTTAGGTGGAAGCGTTGCTCACTACTTAACGCGGCGTTAGCCCTCACGAAAAGGTACATATAGTTATGAAAGGACGTTGCCCTAACTGCAATGCAGAGTCTGAGTCGATTCCCCATAGCAAAAAGTGTTCTCAATGTGGAGAGTTCTCAAATGACTGGATTATTTATGATTGGGATGGATACTGCAGTTTCAAGAGAGTTACGATTAGATGTAATTGGGTCCTTTTGGTATTGTGCTTTGCTAATTTATTGGCAATTGTACTAGGCTATGCTGACCCAATTCAGTGGCTATTCTGTTTGCTCATTATTCCAGCAATAGTGAGTTTAACTAGGTCCTATCATGCAATCGCTAACTCTAAACACTATAAAGGACATCGCTTAAAGGATATAAGCCCATGGTTGCCTTTGTTGTAAAGGGCTAACAAAAAATTTAAGAGTGATTCCCCACGCTTGGCATTTTTGGTTTGGGTCAAGTTCAATGTTTACGGCGTCCAAATTAAGTGTCGTGGTCGCGTGGCTCACACCTTAATTGGGCGTTAGGTGAAACTACTAATTTTGGAGACAGTGTGGAAAGTCGAATCCCATTACCAACAGATAATRTTTATAAGTTTTATGCTTTGTTTGGCTTACTACTAGTCATCTTTGCGTCAGGTTCACTGCTATATGTTAATCAGTCAACAAACAATTTAGTGTATGAGTTTACTGTTGAATACCAAAAGTTAAGTCACATACCTGAACAGGTTCGTTCTTTAGAAGAAGATGCTCGGCTTCAAGTTATCGAAAGTAAGCTTCAAGTATCTACGAGCAATAAAAAATTCTTCCTCATCTGCATTAGTTTAATTATAACAATTGGGAGTGTAATGGTAGGTTACGGCTTTAGAACATGGCATAAAATTTTACAACCAATGCAAGATGAAATAACACGGCTCAATATTAAAAAACTTAAACAAGAGGTCGGTGAAGAGTAATCACCTAACAAAGCATTTAAGAGTGATTCCTTACGCTTGCCAGTTTCGCTTCGCTCATAGTATGGCAAGTGTGCGTCACACCTTAATACGGCGTTAGTTTGCAAAAGTAGAAAAGCGTTTTTAGTCAAAGAGCCTAGTTCAGTGTTTGTACTGTACACCTGTTCGTTTTTCGAAAGTTGTGCAACCAAATCTCCTTGCGCGTAGAGTGTCTTTCGGCTCTTTGAGTTCAACGTTATTCATCTCCCCGCATCAGTAACTTTGGTCACTTAGTGCATTGCGCGCGGCTTCTTTTTCTTGGTGGTTAATCCGTAAAATAGTGGTTTGTCGAACTTGGCTGTCAGGTTGGTCGAATGAATCCTTTGTCAGCTAAAACATTTCAAACTGTGGTTGTTTATCGCATGTCGCTTCTTAGCCTAGTTCGTTTTGTTGGCTGAGTTTAAGTTTTGTAGTTTTCAGTTTTACATCGCTGTTCAAAACTAGTAGTTTCATAACCAATTCAGCACCTTGGCGCTAAAACTTGGCTGCATCATGTAAGCAAACTAACAAAGCGTTTAAGACAGATTCCCAACGCTCGGCACTTTCAGTTCAAGTCAGTTTTGGTGTTTACGGTGTAATGGTTTAGGTTAGGTGGTAGGCGTTGCTCACTACTTAACGCGGCGTTAGGTGTTCAATAGGTTAGTTTAAAGAGTGAGTTTCAAAATTAATAGAATTAGCAATAATAGCCTTGGAACGCATTACGGCATTTTTCAAAATGATGAGTTAATTCATCATGAATTTAGTCGCGCAACTGCAGAAAAGGTACTGGGGAAACTACAGACTGGAAATACACTTGAAGAGGCGCTTAAATCTGAGCCAATACCCAAACCTGAATTAGTAATAGCTCGGCTTGTAAAACCTCAAGTTTCATTGGTTAAGCAACATAAGTTTCTTTTCACTACAGCGGTAACTACTGAGAAAAAATTCGAATACGATCCTGTCTTATACCGTAAAATTGCGAACTTTAAGGTCAATGAAATCGTTCAAGTGACAGATCGAAAGGGGCAACGGTCAACTATACATATTACTAATATAGTAAAATTGAGTTGGCACCAACTTCAATTGTTAGTCTCCGGCGGTAGTACTAAATTCGAGAAACAGTATTTACTTTACAAGGAGTACAGTACAAAACATCAAGCACACCGCGTCTTGAAAGGAATGAGTTTAAGCCAAGCAGAAAGTATGGAAATTCAAGAATACATAGATATCTTTAAGGCAAATGGGTTCTCAAAACACACACAAGTAAATGATTACATAACCAACAATAGCTTGTGGGACACTTCCCGACAATTCGCTCACTTAACGAGCATGGTGAGTGCAAAGAAATCCCAGGAATAGAACCTAAATATTTTGAAGTTGTTTGCCGTATCTTGAATATATCGGGTGAGGGTGGTAGAAGCTTAGATAACTTCAAAAAGTACTAATTTAGACCACACCTAACAAACAATTTAAGAGTGATTCCTAACGCTTGGGACTTTTGGTTCTAATTTGAGTACAGTGTTTACGGTGGCGTGGTTGAGTTTCGTGGTAGCGTTACTCACACCTTAATTGGGCGTTATGAGCTTAGGAGATATATGTGGCTCAAAAAGTCATAATTCACGGAAGTAAATGGAAACTTGATGATATTCAAGATAACGTCGATTGGGCAAGCCAGCAGAATTGGGTATTTAAAAAATACTCTAACTCAGGTGAGCACGATCATTGTTTAATATGTTACTGGACAATATTCCATACATTTGATGAAGAGTCTGGGTTTGGCTATCACTATGGTGGAAGTACCTGGTTGTGTAATGAGTGCTGTGAACAATTCATTACGGCACAAAGGTTACGCACATAACAAGCAATTTAAGCAGACTGTCAACGCTTGGCATTTTCAACTCGGTTTAGCTTCAGTGATTAAGGTGTTAAATTTGAGCGTATTAGTAGCGTTTCCAGCTACTTAATTGGGCGTTATGTGGTTGCAGTAAAAATAGGATTTTCAGGTGTTAGAAATTAAAACAATAGGCTTATTCTTTGTAACAGCAATCGCTGAAATCTTAGGGTGCTACCTAYCTTATCTTTGGCTCAAAGAAGATAAATCCGTTTGGCTTCTTGTACCTGCTGCTTTCTGTCTTGCTCTATTTGCTTGGTTGCTTTCGCTTCATCCAACGGCTGCAGGTCGAGTGTATGCCGCGTATGGTGGAGTTTATATCTTTGTCGCTATTCTTTGGTTGTGGGTTGTCGATGGTATTCGTCCGACTGTTTGGGACATTGTGGGAGCTTCAGTGGCAATACTTGGAATGGCAATCATAATGTTTGCGCCTAGAACCACATAACAAGGCGTTAAAGACGGACTCCCAACGCTTGGCATTTTGAGTTTTAGGTCAGTTTCAGTGTTTATGGCACAATGGTTTAGGCAGGGTGGTAGCGTTGCTCGCCACTTAACGCGGCGTTATGAGTATTCATCAGTATGTACGTTTATGTTTTAGAACTAGAAAATCAAAATTATTACGTTGGCATTGCTGAAGACATTGGCTTGAGGCTTTGGACTCATTTTAAAATGGGCGACAAGGTTGGCTCAGCTTGGACGAAAAAACATAAGCCAATTAAAGTTGTCCATTGTAGTGAAATACTCCCAAAGACTAAGTGGAAATCCGAACTGGTTGAAACTCAATGCACTTTGCGTATTGCCAAATTAAAAGGCTTTTCAAAAGTACGTGGGGCTGGCTTTAGTATCTCTAACGAGGACTATCCTAAAAGTTGGGATGAAAAATTAGTTGGTGTGCCACCAGCTGACTTTGACAAAATGAAGCCTTTATCAAATCAAGAGCTCAAGGTTCTATTTAAAGGAAAATATGAGCTCTGGTTGGAACAAAGAAAAAGGCGGCGGAAACCAAAATACTCATAACAAAGCATTTAAGAGTGATTCGCAACGCTTGGCGCTTTCGTTACGCTCAAGTATAGCCAAGTGCTGCTCACACCTTAATGCGGCGTTATGTGTCCGAGTACCCCACGTTTAGTTGAAACTGAATTCGATAGAGCCCGGAGTATTCTTATGGTACGATTTACCATAAAATATCAATTGGTTAATATAAATATGAAAAAACTAATATTAGCGTCTATAGCTCTTTCGTTCTTATTCTTTTCGCACTTATCGAGTGCCAATTCAGAAGGTGATGTAAAGGATGAAGTAATCAATACTATGTTTGCTGTAAATGATGTTGTCTATTGTTCATCTAAATCTGGGATGAAATTTTCTCCTTCTTTATTTGATGGTTGGCTACAAGCGTCGTTTATTCATTATGGTGTCCAAGAGCCTAGTAAAAAAAACTTGACTCAATTAGTACAAGCATCTTGGGCTTTATGGGAGCAACTGCCTCAAGAGGCTAAAGATGAATTTACCCCTGAAAACTGTGTATACAAATATGAAAAGCATCAAAAAAACTTAATAAACTTTGTTAAAGCGATAAATAGGTAATTTAAAAATGAGGTTAATCATTGTTTTGGTTATCATTAATGCGCTGATGTTTTGGGGCTTTTCACAGCTTGGGGATGGCAAATCAAATCATTACTCAGAAGATTCCTACGAATGTCCGTGGAGAGGGTGCTAATTAGGCACATAACAAAGCATTCAAGAGTGATTCGCAACGCTTGGCGTTTTCGCTTCGCTCAAGTATAGCCAAGCGCCGCTCACACCTTAATGCGGCGTTAGGTGTTTGGAAGGTCAAGCTATATATTTTGTGAACCATAAGTTAGAAATTAGCGTATAGAAAGCGACTTTTTAACTTAGGACTGCAAAATGACTCTACAAGAAGAAAGAGCATCGAGAATTATTGAAATGGCTTGGGAAGATAGAACTCCGTTTGAGGCAATAGAATTACAATTTGGCTTGAATGAAGCTGAGGTTATTCGCTTCATGCGCAGCAAACTTAGAAGTGGCAGTTTTAAATTGTGGCGCTCTCGAGTTTCAGGACGTTTAACCAAACACGAAAAGCTGCGAAGTTCTGATATTACACGAGCTTATTGCCCAACTCAGTACAAGCATCGTTGAACCCACACCTAACAAGCAATTTAAGCAGACTGTCAACGCTTGGCATTTTCAACTCGGTTTAGCTTCAGTGTTTTTGGTGGTAAGTTTGAGTGTATTGGTAGCGTTGTCAGCTACTTAATTGGGCGTTATAAGTACTTCCTAATATCGGAGTTTAGATGGAAAGTGAAAGACTTAAACTGGTACCTCCGTCCTTAAATTATGTTGATGTTATGCATGGGGTCATTGAAGAATCTAAGCAAGATCTCTCTCAGTTTTT
>NZ_JAKJSZ010000036.1:0-9099 GCF_050337535.1 Vibrio kagoshimensis | reverse complement strand
ACACAAATAGCACCAGCAAACTCACTGTCACATACGACTTTATAAAACTTATTTTTACTYACTTCCGCTTTGAACCACTCTATTGACTCGATATTTGGAGGRAATGCACCATATTTATCATAATCATCTGAAAAGGCTTTTAGCGCAGAATCCTGCAGCAACTGAATGTCATCAGTACTTGCTAGTTGTAGGTAAATATCAGGCATAATTATCCTTATCTGATCATAAATACTAATTTTRGAGCATTTCACATAACGCCCAATTAAGTAGCTGACAACGCTACCAATACACTCAAATTTACCACCTAAATCACTGAAACTAAACTGAGTTGAAAATGCCAAGCGTTGGCAGTCTGCTTAAATTGCTTGTTAGCCCAATTTTTCCAACGTTAGAGAACGATAGCTTCCACACCCAATGCCGTTATCTTGATAACCTGCCAAACTTTCGAACACATTGAAATGAGATACTACGATTACCTTTGAGTAATTCGTGTATCTAGACAACACATTTTCTGCACGGCTTTTAAGTGCATCCCAGGACTCATACGGAACATTACCAGCCTCCGTATTATGTTTCAGTGAAGTACGATGATCATGCCAGCGGCGATCTCTTTCTGAAAGTTCTACGTAACCACCATCTAAGTCTGCCCGCCACTCTCGTAAATCATGTTCAACAAAGAGCTCTAAACCTAGTTTACGGTTAATAATTTCAGCCGTTTGGAGCGCTCTTGTATACGGGGAAGATATGATTACTTCTGCTTTTTCAAGTTGAATGTCTTTAACAACCGCGTGCAATTCATGAATGTAGTCTCTATTTAAAGGGGCATAATCTTTTTCTAGTTGGGTCATTTTTCGCTCGTCAGATAACGAATAGTCAGGCACACCATGCCTTACAAATACAATTTCCATTTGTACTAAATCTCCATTTTTACCGCATTGGGCTAACGYCCAATTAAGGTGTGAGCCACGCAACTAMAACACTCAACTTGGACGCCGTAAACACTAAACTAAACCCAAACCAAAAATGCCAAGCGTGGGGAATCACTCTTGAATTGTTTGTTAGCTTACTCACCCACCGTTAAATACATGAACCCTTTCAAGCGATATTCCATTCTCTTGCTCTTTCGTTAGCAAATGTCCCTTTTCCATTACCTGGAATGTCGGTCTTTGAGTGCCATCAYCTAGTCTAACCTGAACTTTCATACCTCTTGTTTCTGGGTAGTTTGGTAAACTATTAGCTACTGCCCCCGAAAAGGGTGATTCATTGCTATTATCGAAGTCGAATTTTTCAAAATAATTGAAAAAATCACCTTGCGAAACTTCAACCCAAATTCCCCAACCAAAACATTTTTTAACAGCATGGACAGGCAAATACAAAACYCCTCGAATAAAGTATCTTGAATCCAAACGACATAAATCTGAATRTGTTTGTGCTCGTTCATCTCGTACTTCATCACTGAGTTCCCAAATTTCATCAGGCATTTGATATGACTTATCAAAAACAAAGTCGCCGATTTCTTTTCCACAGCACCCACATTTCATTTGTAACTCCTTTTAAGCTAACGCCCAATTAAGTAGCTGACAACGCTACCTATACACTTAAATTTACCACCCAAACCACTGAAGCTAAACCGTACTGAAAATGCCAAGCGTTGACAGTCTGCTTAAATTGCTTGTTATGTGCGTAGTTATTCGACTGACATGTTCATTTTATGTTTGGTATTGGTTTCAGCAAAATTTACTACGACACCATTTTCAATCAATATATCAAGCATATGGGTCGAAATATCTGAAGTGGTTTTTCCTGTAAAAGCTTGCGCTGAAGCACTTCCACCTGTGTATGTATATATCCATTTCTCACCAGTTTCACTTATAACTGTTTTGACGTTAGGTTCACCAAAAATTCTCATTAGATCATCCTTAGTCGTCACCTTTCTTTCAATTTGAGCGACTTGTTCCTTTGTAAATTGCGTTCCATAGTCTACATTAGATTTATATACACAAGCTGATAACATCGAAGTCGCAACGAGTAAAAAAATCACTCTAAGGTTTAATACTTTTCTCACTTTTTCACCTATTTAAATGTTTTACTTTACCGAAAGCACATAACGCCTTGTTAAGGTGTGAGGTACGCATTCCCGGAGCATCCGCATAACACCTTAACCACCAAAACCAACGCATAGTGAAAATACCACGCGTACCGAATCACTCTTGAACAATTTGTTATGTTTATTTTTTAAAGAGCTTACCAAATGTCTTTTTTAAATGATCGTCTAAGTGTGCTTGGACTATTGTCAGCCCCTCTTCTGCCGCTACGTCTAACAACGCATCGTAATCATTTAATTCGTTACAGTTTTGACATTTTATTAAGTCCCCTGAAGAAAATTCCTGATCGGATTCCCCCTCTAACGGGCAGTCACAAAACAGACATTTAAGTTCAACAGTAAAGTTGCCGTCATCCATTATTAGAACCCCATCACTTTAAGACCAAGCGTCGTTAGCGCTAAAAGAGAACCTAGAACAACAAAAAGCCCCTTATGTTCCTCTATGTAATCTGAGGTTTTCTTCAAAAACGACCTGTTTGCCTTAAGTTCATCCGAACGCTTTTTAGAGCGAGCAACACCAATTCCTTTAGGTGTTATTTGTAATCCGTTGTACTTACCACCACCTAAATACGCATGCTTAACCCACTCATGCGCTAAGCACTTGTCTGCCGCTTTTTCTAGTTGTTCAAGAGTGAACTTACCTTTGTTAGTCTCGTTAATCTCTTGAACCAGTTTTTCGTCTATATCGAGCTGAACGGTTTTATATGTATGACCATGCGCTTCCATATAGTCGACAACATTATTTAATAAAGCATATTCAGGCATCATTCCTCCGATAAACATAACGTCACGTTAAGTAGTGAGCAACGCTAACCACCGCACCAAACCATTACACCGTAAACACAAAACCCAACCTTGAACTGAGAATGCCGAGCGTTGGGAATCTGTCTTAAACGCCTTGTTAGGTAATATTGTCGTGCGGGAAGTAACCGAACCGTACAATACCAATGCAATCATAATTGATTAACCACTTTTTCTGCGTAGAAACCAAATAAAATGATTCATCCGCAAAATATTTACCTAGCTCTGCTAATACACTACTGAACGTGGTCCTTTCATTTACTAGCCATGTGCGCGATACCCATACGACACTTTCATTTAAATCAATTTGTTTGGATAGTAACCATGTATCAAGCTTAGATATATCGAATTCCGTCTCTGTTGAAACCGTAACCCACTCACTGGTTCGATTTGTTCCGGAATCCCATTTAATACGATATAAGTCAGGTTCAACTACTCGCCTGATATCTCTTGGTCTAAGATTTATGTCTGATAAGTTCATATGTATTACCTAACGCCCAATTAAGTTGTGAGCAACGCCGCCACCTTACCTAAACACTTCGCCGTAATCACCAAACAAGTTGAAACCAAAAGTGCCGAGCGTTGCGAATCAGCTTAAATTGCTTGTTATGCTGATGATCCTACTTCTATTTTCAAGCAAAAAAGGCGTGATAAATCACGCCTTTCACTGTTGTTCAAACGGAATTATTTACGTTTGTGACAGTGGTACTCACCTGTTTTACTGTTTGTATGACAGCCATTTGCATCCGTGCCTCCAGAATGAGCAACAGCCGCAGAAACCATACCAAAACTAACAAGAAGAACTAATACTGCCTTTTTCATTTATTACTCCGAAATATACGCTCTAATTTGAGCGCGCGGAGTTTCACACAAATGCAATTGGTTTTATATGATTTAGATCAACCTTGGAGCGGCATAACGCCGCGTTAAGTAATGAGCAACGCTTGCCACCTACCCTAAACCATTGCACCGTAAACACCAAAACTGATTTGAACTGAAAATGCCAAGCGTTGGGAATCTGCCTTAAACGCTTTGTTATGTGTTTTTACTTTTCCAAGCTTGAAAATCAATGACTTTGCCAATTTTAGGTTTGAGACTTATAAATGGGTCAACCTGATCTTGGACTAATTGTTCCATTACAACTCTAGCTTCAGCAATAGTTTTGTAGCCATTGAAGTGCAAATAGCGACCAAACAAACGTAAGTCTGGATCAAACAAATTGAGTTCTACTGCCGAATGTCTACAAGATTTGTCTGAGCAAATCATACTTCCAAAAGTTCTTTCTGATACTGGTTTACCATTCTTTGTCAACTCGACTTTCATTTCTTCTCCGAAGCTTTGAATTGCTCTAAATAACTAATATTAATCCACATAATCTTTGAAACACATAACGCCGCGTTAAGTAGTGAGCAACGCCACCACCCTACCTAAAACCTTGCCACCTTAAACACTAAAGTTGACCCAAACTGAAAATGCCAAGCGTTGGGAATCTGTCTTAAACGCTTTGTTAGTTTGCTTACATGATGAAGCCAAAGTTTAGCGCCAAGGTGCTGAATTAGTTACAAAACTACTGGCTTTGAACACCAATATAAAACTGGAAACTACAGAACTCTAACCCAGACAACAAAACGAACTTGGCTAAGAAGCGACATGCGCTGCACGACCACAGTTTGAAGTACTTTGGCTAACAAAGGATTCATTCGACCAACCTGAAGACCAAGTGCGACAAAGCCACTTGTTAGTGAGTGAGGTACAAAAAAAAGAAGCCACGCGAGATGCACTAAGCAACCAAAATTACTGATGCGGAGAAATGAATAACGTTGAACTCAAAGAGCCGAAAAACACCCTACGCGCGATGAGATTTGGTTGCACAACTTTCGTAAAACGAACAGGTGTAAAGCACAGAAACCAGACTAGGCTCTTTGACTACAAACGCTTTTCTACTATTGCAAACTAACGCCCTGTTAAGGGGTGAGCAACGCAATATCGAAGTCACCGCATAACACCTTAAACACTAAAACCACCGCAAAGTAAAAATGCCACGCGTTGCGAATCCCTCTTGAACAGTTTGTTATGTGCCAGACACTAAACTAGGAATTCTAGCTTTTCTGACGCCTTAGTTGGCACGATTTCTGTTACTTCATAGCTTGCTAATCCTTCTCGATGAAAAGGGTCTTCAGCCAGTACGTCATTAAGCTTGTTTCGGTCACTAATGGTAGAAATGATTACACCACCAGTTCTTGGCTCTTTGCGCCCAGATAAAACAAAGTGACCTTTTGCATATTGTTCATTGAGATAAGCCACATGCTCAGGAATGAAAACATCGACTTTCTCTAGAGGCACCTGATAAGTCAAAGACACGATAAACATACATTCTCCTTACATTTTTTGCGCTAAAGTACAGTGGCACATAACGCCCAATTAAGTAGCTGACAACGCTACCTATACACTCAAATTTACCACCGAAATCACTGAAGCCAAATCGAGTTGAAAATGCCAAGCGTTGGCAGTCTGCTTAAATTGCTTGTTATGTGAATTATTGCACTCTAAATTGATTAAACCAATTCAGCATTTGTTTTTTGCTATCATCTCTAGCAGCAGAATTCCCACCGACTGTATGTCCACTATACGACTGTACTGGTATATAGAAATCAAAGCTATGGTGAGCGCCTTCATATGAAATAACATCAAATGGTATATCTGTTGAGTTACGCATAGTAACCAAACAAGGCTTTATTGGTGTCCAGTTATCAGCCTCCCCTCCGAGTACTAACAATGGAGTCTTTATTTCATGCGGTAAAGCCCCACACCAAGGGTAAAAAGCAGCAATAGCTCTAAATTTCAAGGTGTCGGAAAACCCCAGACTTTGGACTTTATTCGCTATAGATAAAGCAACACTCCCCCCATTACTTTGCCCCATAAGAAAGATATTATTTTTATCCACATAAGGGAGAGTCTTCAAATATTGCAGAGCATTATAAGCATCTTCCTGTCGATAGTTTCTCGCTTTAGAGAGTTCAGAAAGAGAATTACATACCATTCCTCCTTCCTTTTTTCGCCCGCCAAAACTATCTAGAATTAAGGCTGAATATCCGTTTTCATTCAAAAAGTTTGCATAACTGAGTAAGCTAATACTAGCTTCACGAATTAAACCGCTACATCCGTGCATAAGTACAACTGTAGGAAATAGCCCGTCGCCTTCAGGTTTATGAAATGTGGCGACTAAAGGAGGGCTTGCGGCTTGCTCATCAAAAGTGGACTCCAACATATCGGAACTAGGTATATGTTGCGAACTTTGCTTAGTACAACCGACAAGACTTAAGAATAAAATTACAAATAACAGTTTCATGGCTTACTTACCAAATTCACATAACGCCCAATTAAGGTGTGAGGCACGCAATACCGATGCTCCCGCATATCACCTTAATCATTAAAACCAACGCATAGTAAAAATGCCACGCGTGCCGAATCACTCTTAAATTGTTTGTTATATTAATCGTTGTACTCGACTTTATTATTAGTCAGCTTAACTAACTTCCTATGTTGGAGCTCATCGACAATATCAGACACTTCTTCTTCAGAAATACCACCTTGAAACTGAAACATTGCTTTGATCGAGTTCGTTAGCGATTTTGCTTTCACTGGTCTTAATTTAAGCAAACGTTCATATACGTAGGAAATAGTGTCAATTTCTTGCTCTTCGACAATAGCTTCAGGAATAGTAGATTTTGATTCTATTGCTCGATCTTGAGGATTAACTGTTTCTTCTTCTTTTCGAGCAGTCTGAATTAACAACTGTGCGAGCCGCAACTTATCGCGATAATCTAATTGTTCACATGCTAAAGCGATAACATCATAGTTCATATAAACTCCTTTTGTGCTCGATTTTTTTGATTAATATAACGCCGCGTTAAGTAGTGAGCAACGCCACCACCCTACCTAAAACCTTGCCACCTTAAACACTAAAGCTGACCCAAACTGAAAATGCCAAGCGTTGGGAATCTGTCTTAAACGCTTTGTTAGTTTGCTTACATGATGCAGCCAAAGTTTAGCGCCAAGGTGCTGAATTGGTTACAAAACTACTGACTTTGAACACCAATGTAAAACTGAAAACTACAGAACTCTAACCCAGGCAACAAAACGCACTTGGCTAAGAAACGACATACGCTGCACAACCACAGTTTGAAGCGTTTTAGCTGACAAAGGATTCATTCGACCAACCTGACAACCAAGTGCGACAAAGCCACTATTTTACGGATTAACCACCAAGAAAAAGAAGCAGCGCGAGATGCACTAAGTGACCAAAGTTACTGATGCGGTGAAATGAATAACGTTGTACTCAAAGAGCCGAAAAACACCCTACGCGCACTGATGATTTGGTTGCACAACTTTCGAAAAGCGAGCAGGTGTAAAGCACAGAAACAAGACTAGGCTTTTTGACCATAAACGCTTTTCTACTTTTGCAAACTAACGCTAAGCTAAGCTGCCGCAAACCGTGGCATATACTTTTGCGAAGCAAAAATGCCACGCGTTGGAGGTCTGCTTGAGCGCCTTGTTAGAACGTTATTCATAGGTATCGAGGTCTATTTTGTACTTACTTAAGACCTCCTGCATTTGAAGTTTTTTCTGACCTGCTGCAACCGCCATTACCTTTGCAGTTACATCTGAAATTTCACCTTTTGTAATGCCTGCTTTCTTTGACTGCGCTAGGTAGTATCGCGTACAAGGTAAGCAGTTCATTGCCATTGCTGCCGATAAACCAACTAGTAACTCAGTCTTGGTATCAAGGTGCTCATTTTCATGAGTGGAGTGATAAAACTCCTCATAAGGTTTTTGATGCTTCCCTAGCATGATATCTCCGTGTAAGTTCTAACGCCGCATTAAGGTGTGAGCGGCGCTTGGCTATGCTTGAGCGAAGCGAAACTGCCAAGCGTTGCGAATCACTCTTAAATGCTTGTTATGGCGATTTACTTTAGACTTGCTTGGATTATTAGTAACTCAATTTCATTGTCCGATGCATTAACCAAACCATGGGTGCCAAAACGTTTATTAACTATCATATCTCCTGAAGCCACTTTTCTATCCTTACCTTCAATGGTCATAATGCCTTCACCTTTCAAAATGATATACATTTCTTCATCGTCTCCGTGAGTATGCTCACCCATAGAGCTTCCCGGTGGCATAACGACACGGATGGCAAAATCCCAAGCACCATCGAAGTCTTTACGTCTGAATGCTCGATAGATATCTATTGAACCTTCTCCATCATGGCTATTTTCGTCGACTTCTTTATTGCAAGTGTAAAAATTACGTATCATCTTTTCCGAATTCCTTTCTGATTATTTTCCGCAGATCTACTGAGCGCCATAACGCCGCATTAAGGTGTGATGCACGCTTGGCTATACTTGAGCGAAGCGAAACTGCCAAGCGTGAGGAATCACTCTTAAATGCTTTGTTATAGCTCAACTACTAACGCATGATTTTGTCTAATAGATCTTTCGCACGTTTCTTATATTCGTCTTCGGTAATGGTACCGTCATCAAGTAATCGCTTTAATTTTTTAAGCTTCAAATCTGTTTCTTCTCGCTCAGTTTCAGATTGGTTCTTCCATGCTTTCCATGCTTTAGAAATAGCTTCGATAGAGAACGTCCCGCCAGTTACTGCATAAACGATAATCCAACCTGTSGCACCAACAGCACCGACTGGAGCAAACGCAGGAACAGATAGCAAAATACCGATAGCTGTAGCACCAGCCAATAAAGACTTAATGAAAATATTATCTTGAATTGATTGCGGGATGAAATTAGCAACGATGTCACGAATTTGACTAGAGCTTAGTTTTGCCATTAATAAATTACCTATAGTGTGATATGAGTTTATTATACCACACCCAGTACGCCATACTACACTGAGCTATAACGCCCAATTAAGTAGCTGACAACGCTACTAATACACTCAAATTTACCATCTAAATCACTGAAGCTAAGCCGAGTTGAAAATGCCAAGCGTTGACAGTCTGCTTAAATTGCTTGTTATACATACATTGCACCATAGATTGCTAGTAAGCCGATTGGAAGGAGTAATATCCATTGTGGAAGTTTTACAAAAACCTTAGATCCAAAAAAATACAACCCAACCGCCACAAACACTGATGCATACAGAATATATAAAAAACCTAGCGACTGGATTAGGAA
>NZ_JAKJSZ010000035.1:0-13605 GCF_050337535.1 Vibrio kagoshimensis | reverse complement strand
GTTGCAGCCAGATCCGTCAGATGATTTCAAACTGTTTGAATATTCAAAAGTTCGTACGCGTTGAAATCTCACATAACAAGCAATTTAAGCAGACTGTCAACGCTTGGCATTTTCAACTCGGTTTAGTTTTAGTGAGTTAGGTGGTAATTTTGAGTGTATTGGGTAGCGTTGTCAGCTACTTAATTGGGCGTTATGAGTCTCAGTTAACTCCTGTTCAAAAGAGCAAAGTTAGAGGGTATAATCCGCAAAAAAGATAAGGTATTGAAATAATGGATTTATTGAAAAGCTTATGGACTGCTATGACAACTCCGAATTTATCGGATTATGGTAGTTGGGCGTCAATTATTGGTTTTTTTATCTCTGTACTAACACTAGTTCTTGTTAAACGTTTAAAGAAAAGCTTTATGTTTAGGGCAAGAGTTGACGCTCAAGGCGATTTTTTACAAGAGAAATCCGCAGAACTATCTAGTCTATTAGCTACATATAAGTCTAGCTCTGATGATATCGCTCAAACTTTAGCCAAGGTCAAAGTAAAGCTTCGAGCACTTAATAAAGGCGCTAAAGGTGATTTAGAGGAAGACATTTCTAATGCAGTTGAAAAGATAGACCGATTTTTAAATTCCTACTGGGATAAAACCACATCTACGCTCCCTCCAGAAAAAGATGTTAGGGAAATTTATTCGTTGATAAATATAATTGTAGAAGAATTAGATAATGTTAAATCTGAATTGGTTGTAGGGAGTTAATATGAAGACTATCAGAGATTGGGTTTTACTTGTAGATAAGTTGACTGAACTAACTCAGTACAATGAAATTAAGTGGGAGCGACATACTGCGCCAAATCATTTGCAAAGTACAATTAGTAGAGTTGATTTTGTCTATTTTGTTTATTTTAACAATAAACAGTTTAGACTTTATGAAGAAAATTATAAGTATCATACAGATGAAGATGAATATTATTGGGAAACACAAGCAAGATTAGGCTTAGTTGATGAGTTAGGGAACCCAATGTTTGATGTTCCCAACACTAGAAATATGCATAACCTAATGCAAGCCGTTAAATATCAATCATCGGACATTAATAGTATTTTTTCTGGCTGGTAAATACTCATAACAAACTGTTCAAGAGTGATTCGCAACGCGTGGCATTTTTGCTATGCGTTAGTTTTAGTGATTGAGGTGGTGTGCGCAGGCTTTTGTATTGCGTTGCTCACACCTTAACAGTGCGATTTTATAATGTAACGCAATGAACGGCTATGAACTGAAATGATAATTTAATCGAATAAATACAGTTGGATAGATATGAATAATTGGTTCACTGTTGTTCAGTGAAATCTCTCAAGTTACAATTTTTCTGCTACATATTTGCTACACTAAGGATTGTGTTATGGCATTAAAGCAGAAGATCACCAACAGCTCTATCAAGAATCTCACCATTGAAGATAAGCGTCTGAACGATACCGAAGTCAGCGGCTTTCATGCGCGTATCTCCCCAAAAGGGACAGTGAAGTATTACCTGTACTATCGAATTAATGGCAAGCAGCGAAACTACTTCTTAGGTGCTGCCAATTCATTAACGCCCGCTCAAGCTAGAGACTTAGCCAAAGAGAAATCTGGACAGGTCGCCAGTGGGGAAGACGTACAAGAAAGCCGTCACGAAGCTAAAAAATTAGAAGCCCGTGAGGGACTGACGTTAACCCGTTTCCTTGATGAGCATTACCAAGACTATTTGATTGCTTTAAATCCTCGAACGGCTAACCAATCATTCAACTCGATTAAGAATACGTTTGCTCACCTAGGTGAAAAACGTCTTACTGATATTACCGCTCGTGACATTCAAGAATGGTACACCCACAAGCGCAAACAAGGTCGAGCACCCGCCACAATGAGCCGAACCTTTATGTCGTTCAAAGCGGCACTCACAAGGGCGGTTGAGTGGGAGCTGTTAGACTCTCACTCACTGGATAAAGTGAAACTGGTTACTGAGGACAATACCCGTGTACGTTATCTTTCTAGCGAAGAAGAAAGCGCTTTACTGACAGCGCTTGATGAACGTAACGACAGGCTAAGAGCGTCCGGTAGCGAAAAGCTATATTCAGACTTTGTTAAGCCGCTAGTTATCACCGCAATGAACACTGGCGGGCGTAAAAGTGAGTTGCTGAGTTTGTCTTGGGAAGATGTGTCGTTTGAGAATCGTTATCTGACTGTAAAAGCTGAAAATGCCAAGTCTAAGAAAGCTAGGCGCATCCCACTCAATGACACCGTGTTTAACCTTCTTTCTAAGTGGCGAGCACAAAACCCCAATCAAATTTACGTATTTACACCTAATCACCGAGAATCTGCACCTCTGATTCAATACCCATGGCAATGCCTACTGAAAGCGGCTGATATCTCAAACTTTCGGTTTCATGATTTGCGCCACCACTTTGCGAGTAAACTTGTGACTAACGGCGTGGATTTAAATACGGTTCGTGAGCTGTTAGGGCATTCTGATTTGAAGATGACCCTTAGATATGCTCATTTAGCCCCAGAGCATAAAGCGGCGGCTGTGAACCTCATCGGATAGTGAGTGCGTTTTACTATGTCACCATCATCAAATCAGTAAGCTAACCATTAAATGGCTTAGAGATGCAGATTGATGGACGATAACAGGGATTACATACATCTAAACGAACTGGAAAAGTTAACGTTACTCACCAAGGAACAGGTGTTTGATGCGGTTGAGCGAGGGGCGTTTAGGCTTCACGCTAAAATTGATTGTCCAGATGCAGCGGCAGTCGATAGCCATAACGTATTGCTCTATAGCTTGCATGTTCGGGGCTTCATCGAGTTAACCCAAAAGCAATCTCTACAGGTCTTAGCGGGTGAATGCCAGTTAACACGGTTTAAAGCCTTTCCGACACTGGCTTATGCTAAAGCAAGGCTTATTAACCATGCTTTCCCGAATGCGGTTAAAGGTCAGTTTAATGGAATCCACGAGCAGCGGTTAAGCTCCGAACATATAGCTTTCATTGTTCCCAAGCTTGCAGCCGTGTACCCAGAGCAAGAAAGCATGATGCAGCTTGCTAAGAACAAAACCAGTCAGGGACAGGCATCAAGCTTCCTTGGACTACTAACGGCATTCACTGAAACCATCAACGAAAGCACCAAGCAATTATCGACCATACCTATAGGCTTACAAGCCAGTGATATCAGGCTTTGCACAAACAATTTAAGCCAGAGTTTTAACCAAACATGGCAAGAGTTAAGCCGTAACGATAACCGGTTATCTAACCACACTAAGCCAGCTACCCATTCAACGCCGAACCAAGTCGAACAAGGTTTGCAGCCAGATGTTGAAACGCATCCTATCAGACTCATTATTCATAATGTTTTGCTGGCTCACCCTAAAGCTACGCCGAAACAAGCTTGGGAGCGAATAAAGAATGAACATGAGGCACAAGGTGAAACAGCTCGTATCTATGACGTACACAGCCAGGTGTCAGAAATGAAAGACAATGAACTTTGTTACTTTGCTAAAACAGGAGATGCCGAGTTAACCGTCACTTACGCTCACTTTCGTAAAAACCTGTTCTATCAAGTAAAGAAATCAAAAAAGTTAAATTAGCGGTGTCAGGGCAAACGTCAGCTGACAATCTGACTGGTTAACGTTGAACCTCAATAAACAAACATAGGCAACCAAGACCATGCTAGACACTCAACAAACAAAGCGCGCTTACACTGAGCAAGAAACTTCGACTTACATCGGCATGAGCCGTTCATTTCTACGCCAAGCTCGTATGGAAGGGCAACGCAAAAACAGAACTGACGCACCACCTTTCATTAAGATTGGTCGCGCGGTTCGTTACCTCAAAGAAGATTTAGACCGCTGGCTAGACAATCACACTAAGCGAGACCACTTATCACAAGAGGAGTGCTTCCATGCTTAAAGAGCCAGAGTTCCCTCATGTGAAGTACACCGAGTCCGGTAAAACCATTGTGCTGAATACGGCTGATAACCTAAAGGCTTTACTCAAAAGCTCAGGCTACGAAGCCAAGCTTAACAAGATGACCCTAGAGCCTGATATTTTCAAAGGTAAGGAGTGCATGGGTTCTCCCGATACGGTGAGAAGTGAGCTGATTTCAGTGGCGTCTATCCATTCATTGCCTAAGCCTGCCATTGATGACCATTTTAACGCCGTTGCTTTAGAAAATAGCTATCATCCTATCAAGGATTGGTTATCAGGTGAGTGGGACGGACAGCCAAGAGTGGATGCGGTGCTAGGCTGCTTAGGGGCTAAGAATCCACAGTTGGCGAGAATGGTATTGCTACACTGGTTAGTGGGCTGTGTAGCATGTTTGATAGTGCCTAATTTCAAATCAAAACTTGTTCCAGTGCTGCAAGGCGAGCAGTCCTTTAAGAAAACGGCTTTCGTTGAGCGTATTGCTAACGTGATGCCAAGTGCCTTCTTAGAAGGGGCAGAGCTAAACCCTGATAACAAAGACAGCATTTTATCGGTTATCCGTTCATGGATAGTCGAGCTAGGGGAGTTGGAGCGTTCTACCAAAAACTGCCAAGGCGCACTCAAAGCGTTCGTTACTCGCGCTCAAGATACGGTGCGTCCTCCTTACGCAAGAAGTGATATCAAAAAGTCACGACAAACCAACCTGATAGCGACGGTAAACGGCACAGATTTCCTAAAGGATGAAACGGGGAACTCACGTTACGCGGTCATTGAACTGGTGGCTGAAACCAATATGGATAAGCTTAATGAGTTGCTAGGGTGGGATTATCAAGTAACGGGTGAGCTGACGCTGGCAGAGCCGGAGAAACTGCGTCAATTCTGGTTAGAAGTGAAACACCTATTTTTAGTCCAAAAACACCCTTGGATGCTTTCCTCTGACGCTCAAGCCTTGGTATCAAAAGAATCGGCTAAGTACGTGGATAAAGGGACTTGGTACAACATGCTTAACGACCAACTAGAAACTTGTCATGGCAAGGCTAGGGAGTGGCTAACGACTAAACAAATCTGTGACTTGCTCAAGGTCGATGCGTCAAAAGGCAACGTGGTTGGTAAAGCATTAAACCAGTTACACAAAGAAGAAAAGCTAGATAAGAAAATGCTCAATGGTTCAAATCAATACTGTTTTCCTACCGTCATTCCCCACACTTCATTTCTGTAAGTTGCTTTTTCTACCCCACTTACTCCACTTGAATCAAAATTAGGTGGGGTAAGTGGGGTAATTTTCTGTACTTCTATAAATCAAAAACCATTCAAAGACTGAAAATTGAGGAAACTCATCGCAAGTTACTCATTAACTGAAGGTATTCCGATCATCGTCACTGTTATCTTTGATATGAAATGAAAAAATAAATAAGTAATCAGTTGCATGGTGGTGTGAATGCTAATTCCATTTGGTATGAGAGATAACAAGCTTTTCGATGTCAGTGAAGTGGTTAAAGGTCGAGCGTGTGATTGTATTTGTCCTAGCTGTAAGCAACCGCTGAGAGCCAACAAGGGCGATCCAGAAAAGAAAATTCACCATTTCTCGCATGATCCGAAATCTCAAAAAGAAGGGGAGAGACGGAAAGACTGTGAGTATTCATTCTTTGTGGCTGCCCGCTTGCTGATTAAGCAGCGATTAGAGCAAATGGAAACCATTGATATTCAATTACCAGATGGATTATCACATATTTCACAGCGAGATATTGTTGGTGAAAACCATACGAGTACTCGCTATTACGCCAAAGCTAAAACCTTAACTCTATGTAATATCGAAATTGAAAAGAGCTGCATAGGTGGGGAGCTCGATATCGTCGGTTATTGTGGTAAACATCCTATAGGATTGCACTTTTCTTATGATGGGCGGTTGCCCCTTGATTTTGCGGCGAATGATTCTGATGATGCAATCCTTGAAATAGACCTTACTGAGTTGTTAGAGCTCTATCGAGAACTCAAACTTGAAGAGGGGGTGACATTTATCGATGTTGTTTTGGATTATGTTCTAAATAGCGGGGAGAGGCTGTGGGTTAATCACCCTAGAAAAAAATTAGAGGAAACGAAAGCAAAATCGCAACTAGACCAATTTATTGAAGAGTTGAATTGCTGGTTGTTTAGGAAGGATGAAGACGGTAACGACATTATCGAACAGTATTATGGGCAAGGTGGGCATTATTGCCACAATTGTAAACGAGCTTGGCTAGATGAGCATTCTTTACCTAAATGCCCTGAATGTTCCCGTAGTGGTCGAGCGTTTGGACGTAGAGCTGAGATCAAAACATTGAGGGATTTGAATACATTGCGAGATAAGCAAATCTGCCTCAAGTGTTTCACCTGTCGAACGGATGAGTTTGAAGATATTTGTACGGAATGTTATTCGAGGTATCAAAAGTATGAAGTGAAATCCGCAAAAAGGATTGTCCAAGAAATTGTTCGAAATATTGTTGGTGAACATTATTAGGTGGAGTAAGTGGAGGAGCTTTTGTAACATTCACCAACTTAGAGCTCTACGAATAATTGTACTTTTAAAGTAATAATTTCCATTGCTAGCACGAAAATGCCCCTAAATGAGTTGCAATCGGCATCCGAGCGAATAGTAGAATTCTAATTTTTGAATACGTCAGCTAATGGAAGGCAAAGGCAAATCCTGACTCTTTGTCATTTTTTTTGCTTTCAGAGCTATTTAATAATTACTTCTGATGGTGTTTCCCAATCGCTGAACCTCATAGAAGTGATATTGATGAACGTATGTAAGGATATAAATTGTGATTCTAATCAATAATATAATTGTTGATAAAAAAGAACAAATGCTACTATACACATAATAAGTACCCTTGGACGGTTGTTGTTTCAATTCTGAAGCAACCTCTCATACAGACTGGTTAGGTGATGCATTTGGACAAAATTGATAATGAATGGGGATGTACCCATTCTCGCTACCACGACAGCAGTAACGTCAAGGCTTGTATTGTAGCTGTTGATGATTTAGACAAAATCTCTGAAAAATTAACGTCGGCAGTACTTGACTCTTCGTGGATGCTTGACCTAGATAAAGGAACCCAACGGACCTATGCATACACAGCCAGAGATACCGCTAACGCTTTGGTGGAGATATTTAAGACGTTTTCTGAAGATCATCAACTAGGTGCCGAGTTTGGCGAAGTTATGGTTTCGATCAGTTCAGCTCGTTCATTATCAGTTATCTTTGATCACATAGCACTACCTATAGCAGAGATATGGAAACCTCAGATCAAACAAAATGAAGGTTTTGATTTCCACACCGAGTGTACAGAACAGCTTATAAATTTTGGTGAGGCAAAATTTTCTGGGAGTGTAAATCCTCATGGTAAAGCAATACCACAAGCCGAAGGTTTCATTAATGAAGAAAAGCACTTTAGGGATCGGGTACATTTAGTCAATTTAGCGTCCCAAAAATCTATTGATAACTTAGACGATGACAAGTTTGGTGCCATAGCTGCATTTTCTATAAATTCAAAAGATCACGCTTCGATAATGGATAATGCGATAGAAAGCATTCAGAGGTCTGGACTGTTTGAAAAAGTTCAATGTGCTTACGTTATTGGAGTTGTTGTATGTTAGATATTAGAAGCATTAAGGCAGATACTCGTCCGCAAGTTAGTATTAGTGAATTAATAGAAACACTTCATAAAGACGGTCCCATTGATAATGAAGTAATACAGGCGTTAACATATTACAAACTTTTTCATTCTGAAGTTTTCAAAAGCTTTGAATCTAAAGTGCTGTCAGTTCTTGGGTTGTTTTATAAAGATGAGAATCCATCGGATTTATATTCTTTCTTATTGTCAGGAATTGGAAGAGAGAATAAAAAAAGATTTGGCGAATGGCTTACCCCAGTTCAAGCAAGTGTGCGATTAGCTGTAGAAGAAAATCGATACACATCAATATCTGCACCAACCAGTGCAGGTAAGTCTTTTTCTCTGAGAGATTATATTTTTGAGCAAGAAGAAGATAGCGTAATAGTTGTTCCATCTAGAGCACTTATCGCTGAGTATATGGCTACTTTGAGGGAGCGTTTCAAGAACAATAAGCAGGTTATGATCTCTTCCTTCGTTGATTGTGTATTTACAAGCAGGGAGTTGAGGCGAATTTTTGTTCTTACTCCTGAGCGCGCTAGAGAAATTTTTTCACATAGAGACAAATTGAATATCTCGTTATTCTTTTTTGATGAGGCTCAAGTATCAGAAGAAGCAGAAAGAGGGGTTATTTTTGATGTTTTAGTTAGGCGAGTTCAGGCTGCCTACCCAGAAGCAAAATTAGTATTTGCACATCCTTTTGTAGATAACCCTGGTGCCCAAATGAAGAAGCACGCGTTGGACGAGAGTCAGTCATACTCTCGGTCATACCCTCATAATACTGTTGGTAAAGCATTTGTATTTGGTCATAGTAACAAAAAAGACTACTATTTTTCACCATACAAAGAGCAAGGTCATCATGTAAAAAGCAGTATTCAACTAAATGAAAAGTTTGAGAAAATTGCATTCAACGGTAGCCATACAGTGCTGATTTTTGTGTCTAAAGCATCGTTATATCGGGGGGACTTCATCGATGACTTTCAGAAGTATGTCGACAGATTTGACCTAATAGAAGATGAATCTGCAACTGCAATAATCCAAGAAGTTGAATTGTTGATTGGAGCAAATGAGCAACACCACCGTTCTAATCTTGTTAGTTTACTAAGAAAAGGGGTAGTCATTCATCATGGATCTGTCCCTCTTGAAGTACGGTTTCTGATCGAAGAATTTATCAGACAGGGTCATGCAAAGATTTGCTTTGCTACTAGTACGTTAGCCCAAGGTATCAACATGCCATTCGATGTTGTTTGGTTGGACAATATGAGGATGCAAGGTGGTGATGAAGAAGACAAAGCACTAGCATTCAAAAACTTGATAGGACGTAGTGGTCGACTTTCTAAGGATGCAGTGTTTGATTTTGGGTATGTATATACAAAGAATCCTATATTACTTTCATCTCGTTTAAATACACCATTTACTTTATCTGAAGAGTCTCTTTTAGAACAAGATATAGAAGGCTTAGATGATGAAAGGGAGCTTATTTCGTCAATAATCGAAGGTACGTTTGATGAGGAGGTGAACCTTCCTTTAACTAAAGTTGATAGGCTCTCAACGAAAGAAGCCCTAGCTCTGATGGAGTCCGTTTTGTTTTTAATGTATGACGACGAATTCGGCGCGAACCTGTTTGGCAGGGATAATAGAGAAAATAGGTTAGTTACAAAAAACTGTCTAAGGGCTATTTATGAAGTATCGCTAGGAAGACCTTTGTATTCTGGTGAAAAGAACGTCTTTGATACCGCAATTGAAATATTTTTCCATTTAATTCAGGGACGAAGCTTTAAGGAAATTGTAGGAATAAGGTATAGCTATATTTCTAATAGAGGCAAGAACCAGAATTTGGATGCCAACTTCACTCAGCCTGCGAATAAACTACCAGATAGTGGATTATTTAATGAATATCCGCTGTTTAAAAATACAAAATCTAAAGACGTGAGTTACGATGCTGTTGTATTTGATACCTATGATTATTTGGATACAGTAATTTCATTTTCTTTATCAGACGTGCTTATCGGAGCCTTTAGTATTTACCATAATCATACTAAAGATACCAAGGCGTTAAAGATGGTAGAGCTATTAAAGTACGGCACTAACGATACTGTTCATACATTGTTGCTACGGTATGGATTTCCTCCAGAAGAAATTAAAGAAATATCGATGTACGTAGAATCTATCTCTGAACAGAATATCCTGTTTAAACCTGATGTTATTAGATCCCCAGATAATGTGAGGGAACTCGTAGACTGGTATTTACCATAAGGCTGAAGACGGAGTCAACAGACAGCACGGAGCTGCGGGGGCAGGTCATTAATTATGCTGTGATACTTTTCACATACATTTACTAATCTTATACGGGAGGGCTAGCCTGTAACGTCTAGCTCACTTTTGTCCAAAATCTTTATAGGCCGAATTTTTACACGTGGCACTTTCTAGCTCGAAAGTGCCCCATTGCGAGAGCCTTTGAGTTTCTGACAGGCTAGAATCAGTTCAACACTTTACTTGAAGTACCAATCCTTGCTGTATGCATTTAGCCAGACAAATCCGAGACTTATTTAATATCTACAACCATTTTTACAATGAAGTCTAGAGAAGAATTGGAACTATTTTGGTCCATAATTTTAGATAGATCATTCTTATATTTCTTGGATATTAAGTAAGATTTCTCCAATCGTTTCGCATTTGTAGTCACCTTGGTTTCTTCAATAACGCCAACTTGAAGTAGTTTCAAAAGGATATCAGGATCTTTATGCATTCTTTTATTAATGAAATCGACAGTTTTTACTTTAAATCGACCGTTACTCCAAAAATAATTCAAACATTTCTTAATGCTCTTTTCATAGTTATATTCTTTGGCTAAACTTAGTTCTTCAATCTCTGAAAACTTATCTTCAAGATCAGTTATATTGCAATCGTTTTCGAAGTTTTCTCGACAAAAGTTAATACAACCATTACTAAATAAAGGCTTTATAAAAGTAGATTTATAAAACTTAGTGTCACGAGAGAAATCACACTCTCCAAATGCTTCATGATTTTCTATCCAACAGTTTTTTAACACCATGTCCGAGAAATTGAATGTACTTTTTAAGGTCCTAGTTGAATAGAAATTGATAAGATTTAGGTTCTCTATAACCCCTTGACTAGCCCCGGAATATATTTGCTCCAATAATTTAGTTCTCTCATCCTTAGTTTGATTTACGAGTGTGCATAGGATAAAGAAAAACATGGATGAAGATAGTTTCCTATCAGTACTATCTTGTAAAGCTAAGCCTACAAACAGATAAAGATTATCGATCAAATCATTTCTGAAAGCATCGATATCACCAATTCGCTTTTTAATTAAATCAATAGCAGATACACCAATAGACAATACCTGACTGATTGTTATTTTGTCTAGTTCAGATAGTTGACTAAAGTCAGTTTTTTTTGATAGAACTAAAAACACGTACAACATCTTGAAGTAGTCCGCGAAAAAATCATATCTAAAGAGAATATAGTCAGAAACAGAATCATATATTAATAAAGGGTGCGCCTTATATATTTCCATATCGTTCCCATTAACAGATTCATTCTTCATTAGAATATGGCATGGTACTTTTCCATCATAAGTTAGAGCTATTTTTATGAACAGATTCACTTGTTCATCTATTGACTTATGCCCTAATTTTATTATTTCCCTATCGCACACTTTACCAATTAAAAAGTCATTGGCTAGTTCTGGAATCAATAGTTCTGTCTTAGGAAAAGAGAGATTCTGTTCGTCTATTAGAAGGTTTTCCTTCACCATGTCTAGAATATAAGGAACATATTCATTTGTTTCTCTATTTAAAGCAAATTGCTCAGATAAGCTTAATGCCTTACTAATTTTGTTTTTATTTCCTTCAAATTTTTTTTCAAAATATTTTTCAGCTAATTCTCTAGTGAATGGTGATAAAGTTAGTGAGTATATTTGATCCTCGTACTCACCAATAGACCAAAACTCTTCTCGACAAGTAAATATGACTTTAGCCTTGGCCAGGGTATCAGTATAATTATTAAAAATAGAACTAATTAGTCCATTTACGTCAAACTTACCGCCTAGTTTAGCTAGTACCTCATCAATACCATCTATAACGAATATTAAATTACCATGATCTATAGTAAGTTCAAAAACCGTTTTGTCCAATATGTAACTTACATTTTCAACATCTAGGAATGCTTTATAAAAATCATATAAATCACTAACTTCATCATTTTTACTAAGAACGTTTATTAGATCGTGAGAGCTTACAAATATTATATTAACATCGCCTTTGCTTTGTTTGTACAAGCCATCAAGATAATGTTTTACAACTGTTGTTTTACCAATCCCTCCCAGACCTTTTAAAATCATTAGAGGTGAGTTGTCTAATTCCATCCATTCTGAAATCAAAAGGTCTGCATTTTTATCGCTATTTATTGTCTGGGGTGTTATAAAGTCATCAATCGAAAACTCACCATCATGTAATATATCAACCTCAAAAGCATCGTTATATATCTTGTCCAATGAAAATTTCTCAATTGTGTAAATTCCCACACTTACCCCGATGTTCTTAAAGTCTCTTGAAAGTTTATTATCGTTAAACTCCCCTCCAGTTCTATTCGCATTATCCGTTATCAAAAATACTTGGTCTTGGATATTGATTAGGCTCTTTTCAGATATATGCTGAACAGATTTTGTTTGAGATGTGTATTTGTTGAAATAAATTAAAT
Source organism: Vibrio kagoshimensis (assembly GCF_050337535.1). Taxonomy (NCBI): domain Bacteria; kingdom Pseudomonadati; phylum Pseudomonadota; class Gammaproteobacteria; order Vibrionales; family Vibrionaceae; genus Vibrio; species Vibrio kagoshimensis. The sequence continues at coordinate 1,286 of NZ_JAKJSZ010000035.1, read as the reverse complement.
GTATTGGGTTCTGTATTATTCCACCAGAGAGGGTATAGTGTTCATACTTGTTTTCTTTAGAATGATGCTTATGTATAACTGATTTAGGAGATTGAACTTCTCTAAAGCAATCAACCAGTTTACTTACAGTATATTCTTTTTCTCTTATTATCAGTTCTTTATATTTTTTACACTCGCTAACTAACAATGAAATATCATTTGCGTTGGCAATTGCATTCTCCGGCGTATTATCTTCTTTCAACTTTCGTATAAAAACATTACCTTGCTTATATGCAGTTTGCGCTGGGAGTTGTTTAACTAACTCTAGTAAAAATGGTATTTCCTTAAATGATATTATTAATAATTCTACGTCATCTGAGTTTTCCTTTTTGACCGTAAAATAGCTCTCAATTGGAATGGTTTTTAAATCGACATAGCTATCACTACATTTAGCTCGAAAGTTTCTTTTAAGTCGGTTAACAAGATTGTTTTTGAATACAACTATATCAGATATGTTTTCTATTTTATTTCCTTGCCTATCATAATTGTATCTATTTTTTTTCTTTGTTATTTCATCAAATCCGACAATTAAGTACTTAGTTTTCTCTCTACTCTTTGTATTAATTAGAGAAACAAAGTCTTTAAGAAGTTCCCCCCAAGCTTTCTGTGTGTCTTTGTCTAATCCGTTCCAGTACCAATACGACTTGAACTCTATGGATTCTGACTCATCAAGTGAAATTAATTTATCTAAAAGCATTCTATACCATCACCAACTGAATTATGTGCCAATGATACTCTACAACTATTAATGCAATCAATCACCTACATTTCGTGACACACTTTTCGTTTTTAATATTATCCCATCTTTATATAATAGCTCTTTAACCACTCTCACTAGACTTTACTGGCATACCCTCAGGAAGAAATAGGATCTGGTCTTGCTTGTTGCTTCCTAAAGATTTCAAGATACTTTTTCTATTCTAAATTTAGCGAGTTGGATTCAAAGTTCTAACTTACATTTGTCCAGAAATTTTTTAGAAAGAGTTTTTTTTGGTTGTAAGAATGTAGAATTATAAAGCTACATATTTGCTACATGTATTCTATTTTAAAGTTTACCTTTGGTTTTAAGTTATTGATATAAAATGTATTATTGTTTTTTTTATTTCACCTTAACAGGGCGTTATGCGTCAGGAGGAAGAGTTGGATAATCAGTTTAAAGATTTAGCAAAGGAACATCCGGAAGCCGGTAGCAAACTAGGAATTGCACTCTCTACCTTAAGTCAGGTTCCTATTAATGGTATGAGAGG
>NZ_JAKJSZ010000034.1:0-14297 GCF_050337535.1 Vibrio kagoshimensis | reverse complement strand
CTCTAGTTCGACATTAGTATGATAAGTAACTCCTGCTCCTAGCTTATGACTTTCAAAGTTTCTAAAGAAAGATAGCTCAAATGGTATTTTGCTGAACGTAACCTCTCCGTTCGATGCCTCTATTGATTCTGATTTGTATCCTACAGTACCGCGGGTAGAAAACTGATTTGAGAATTGATAGTCTATTCCGCCAAAAAAAGAAAGTCCTTCGTTAGCATTGATTTCATCACTTTCCCCTGAGCTGTAAATACCTTGAAATAGCTCATCTCCACCAAAGCCATAGCCAATACCTAAAACTCCTGATAGATCTTTAGAATAAGCCGATGAAGATATCAGCAACCCCAGAAGTACTGCTTGAGGAACTACTTTTATTGTCATTTGAACTCCTTGTTCTTTTATTAAAATTTAAACCTAACGCCGCATTAAGGTGTGAGCGGCGCTTGGCTATACTTGAGCGAAGCGAAACTGCCAAGCGTTGCGAATCACTCTTAAATGCTTTGTTATGTGCGTACTAAAGACATTGGTACGAACCTAATTCCGTTGAACTCAGCCTCTTCACCTGTTGCTACGAAACCATTGCGATTGTAGAACTCAACAGCATTCACCGATGAACGCAGGCTAACCTCACGAGCATCTGTCTGGTTGAGCAAATGATTCAATAAAGTACGACCTAACCCCGAACCCTGCTGTGAATTAGCAACAAATAAATGTGTTAGATAATTCCCATCACGCAAAGCAGCAAAACCAAGGACTTTCCCACCTGATACAGCCTTAATAGATGAAAACTTCTCATTGTCAAAAGTAGTCGCTAGGTCTGGTAAAATTCTGTCCTTATACTCTTGCTTTCCCTGTGCATTAAAAAATGGAAGCACATCCTTGTCTGAGACCTCTGAAACAAGCCTTGTTACTGCCTCTAAATCCGATTTTAGGACCTTCTGAATTTCCATTCTCCCTCCAAGCACATAACGCCGCGTTAAGTAGTGAGCAACATAACCACTGAACCTAAACCATTGTGCCGTAAACACTAAAGCTGATTAAAACCAAAAATGCCACGCGTTGCGAATCTTGCTTAAACGCTTTGTTATGTGTTTTGTTTGCCGCTAAATAAGATCCTATTGGAAAATGGGTCTGTAATTGTAAAACACTCCCCACCCCATGGAGCTGATTCCAAAGCAGGATTACAATACATGTAATCTTTCTGCTCCAGCTCAGAAAACAGCTGCTGAATCTTATCTACGTTTACAAAGAGCTTACTTCCCGGAGTTCCATCACCTGAGTGCTCACTCAAGTGAAAAACAAGATTGCCTTTTGATACTTGCATATAAAGCGGGAAGCCTTCTTCAAATCTATGTTCCCAATCTAGATTCATACCTAAATAATCTAGATAAAACTCTTTCGCTTTTTGAATATCGAAAATTCTGATGATGGGGATTGTCTGAAAGTTCATAGTTTTGCTTCTATCCTTGAAAACTCGGTATCTGAGTATACACATAACGCCGCGTTAAGTAGTGAGCAACGCTACCACCTAACCTAAACCATTGCACCGTAAACACCAAACTCGACTTGAACTGAAAATGCCGAGCGTTGGGAATCTGCCTTAAACGCTTTGTTAGGCTGAAACTCGCTTGACCATTAATCGATCAATAATAACTGAACCTTCAAATTCCTCAGACATAAAACCATCTGAGAATTCAAAGCCATGTTTAGAATAAAACTGAATTGCTGCTTCATTGTTGTCGAGCACATATAGCTTGATCGTTTTTGTGCCTAGAGCTTGGGACTCTTGCTCTAAATGAGTTAGAAAGCTGCTACCAAGCCGTTGACCATAGACACTAGGGCATAGGTAAAGTTTGCTTAATTCTATAATTTCTACACTCTCCGGGGAAGCAAAATAAGACATAAACCCAACAACCTTGTTGCCTAGTTCAGCGACAACTACAGTCTCGGTGTTATTACTTATTGTTTTTTGCCATTCATCTACACGTGATGAGACGGTAAAGCCATTAATATAATCTGCAGGCATAAGTCCATCGAATGCAGATTTCCACGAGTTCACGTGAATTTGTGCTATTTTCCGAGCGTCCGTTTGGACAGCTTTCCTTAGATTAATTTCCACTGATTCTTCCTTGAAGCCTAACGCCGCGTTAAGTGGTGAGCAACGCTACCGCCCTACCTAAAACATTGTGACATAAACACTTAACCCAAAGTAAGCCGAAAATGCCAAGCGTTGGGAATCCGTCTTAAACGCTTTGTTATGTGATAATTTCACTACCGCGCTCCAACACCCAACAACGATCATTTTTGGTGTAGCCAATTTGCCCATAATAGTCATTAGCCGCCGGTGCGGCGATTAAAAACAGTTTACATGTAGGCTCTATTTGGGATTGAGTTTGAACTTGTAACTGCTTGCCTATTCCCAACCTTTGATATGCTTCATCAACCGCTAGGTCGGACAGATAACAGCAATAATGGAAATCCGTAATAGAGCGAGAAATACCAACCAGTTTAGGACCATACCAAGCTGTGATTATGAGGTTGCTATTGTTCAACATACCGTTGATACATTCGATATTTTCTATTGGTCTACGTTCTCCTAGCGTCGAGCGCTTCAGCAAGCCAATAAACTCGTCAGCCGAGATCTGATGATTAACCTTGTATTCGATATTCAATGTGACCTCCTTATCACATAACGCCGCGTTAAGTAGTGAGCAACGCCACCACCCTACCTAAAACCTTGCCACCGTAAACACCAAAACTGACCCAAACTGAAAATGCCAAGCGTTGGGAATCTGTCTTAAACGCTTTGTTAGTTTGCTTACATGATGCAGCCAAAGTTTAGCGCCAAGGTGCTGAATTAGTTACAAAATCACTGGCTTTGAACGCAGATGTAAAACTGAAAACTACGAAACTCAGACCCAACCAACAAAATGTTCTTGGCTAAGAAGCGACATGCGTAAAAAACCAATATTGAACGCTCTCAAACTGACAAAGGATGCGTTCGATGAGCCTAATAACCAAGTCCGACTAAAACCAATATTCACGAATTAGTCACCAAGAAAAAGAAGCCGCGCCAAAGAACCATTACAAAAAAGGTAGAGCCAGTAAGTGACAGCCCCATCGCGAACGATTCCCATATAGTGCCACCGGAAAGTTCCTGTGATTAGCAAACCAACAGGTGCAAAGCACAATAACCGAACAAGCTCTCGGAATAAAATCCCTTTCCTACTCTTGTAAACTAACGCCCAATTAAGTAGCTGACAACGCTACCAATACACTCAAAATTACAACCTTAATCACTGAAGCTAAAACAAGCTGAAAGTGCCAAGCGTTGGCAGTCTGCTTAAATTGCTTGTTATACGACTTTACTCTGGTGGCAAAGTAACTGAATCGAAGTATATTCCAGAAATCAAATAACTTTTCTTATCTTCTCTTATTTGAAAGATTATAGTCGCACCACCATGCTCAAAGGTTGTTCGTACATTGAATGTTAGTAACGTTTCACCTTTTTCATCAGATTTCATTGTAAAATCTTTTTTAACAAACTCTGGCGGCTCAAAACTTTGCATTTTTCCTAGTTTGGATAGATAAGTTAAGATACCTTGACCTTCAACTGATTTAAATTCCTCAATAACTTCTGGTATGAACAATTCTTGATATTGCTCAGTATCCCAAGTAGTAATCGTTGGCATGCTCTCTATAATAAAAGGGGTCCCCTTATCCGCTTGACCCTCCAGGTTAAATTCTACAGAGCAGTTAGCGCGAATATTCCAACCACACCCAAAGCTACAATTAACCCAATAGCTTTCATTATTTTTTCCATATACAGCCTACATTCATTTACCACTAGATTCAGCAACAAGTATAAGTAAGACTTACCGCTACGAGCCTTTTATTAATTTATTAAATAAAAGCTCGAAATTATAAGTTTCATGAATGCATATTAATGTGAGTTAATTCAATATTTTGTACTTAGTTGGTGAGTCGATATAACGCCCAATTAAGTAGCTGACAACGCTGCCAACAAACTCAAATTTACCACCGAAATCACTGAAGCTAAACCAAGTTGAAAATGCCAGGCGTTGACAGTCGGCTTAAATTGCTTGTTATAAGTGCGTTTTAGTATAAACCATCGTACTATCGAGCTCACCTGACGGCAGTCGCCTAGAGTTAATTAATGTTGCTTCAACCTGATAACCACAACGCATTGCAACAGCCTGACTCTTAAGGTTTGACGCTGCCATTTTAATTTCCACTCGTCGTGCTGATAAGTCATGAAAAGCGTATTGTTCAACCAAACCAACAGCTTCAGTTATGTAGCCAAAACCAGTTTTTGAAGTTTGTAACCAATACCCAATTTCAAAATATGGCACTGATTTATCTCTGACAATAAAACCTACTACGCCTATAAACAACCCGGTTTTCTTTTCAATGATATTAAACCAAAACTCCCCAGTACAACGGGAGAAATTCACCATTGCTTCTTTAATGTTATCTTCAAGAACTTGTTTAGATAATAAGCCTGAAACCCAAGGCAAAAACTGAGAGAGATCTTGCTTAGATTCTTCAATGACCCCATGCATAACATCAACATAATTTAAGGACGGAGGTACCAGTTTAAGTCTTTCACTTTCCATCTAAACTCCGATATTAGGAAGTACTTATAACGCGCGTTAAGTAGTGAGCAACGCCACCACCTAACCTAAACCATTGCACAGTAAACACAAAACCCAACCTTGAACTGAGAATGCCAAGCGTTGGGAATCTGTCTTAAACGCCTTGTTATACATACATTGCACCATAGATTGCTAGCAAGCCGATTGGAAGGAGCAATATCCATTGTGGAAGTTTTACAAAAACCTTAGATCCAAAAAAATACAACCCAACCGCCACAAACACTGATGCATACAGAATATATAAAAAACCTAGCGACTGRATTAGGAAATAGAGTGAATCAATACCATACCAACCGACGTATAAAAGCATTAGARAGCTARCAAACARAGTGACYGAGACAAGATGCCAACAAGCTAGAAGCGTTGCTTTCGGGATATCATCAAGCTTTGACTTTAGAAAAGGTCTAACCGRSTCTATTTGACCTGCAAATACATGCACTAACGTAGTAARCAGRGCTAATAWSCCCGAGCTAAATATCCATATATTCATAATATACTCCGTATGTATAACGCCTTGCTAAGGTGTGAGCAACGCATGCCTAAGTCTCTGCAGATCACCTTAAACACAAAAACCGACGCATGGTAAAAATGCCACGCGTTGCGAATCACTCTTAAGCAATTTGTTATGTTTGTTCTACATTCGCGCGATCACACCAATACTCTGAGTAACTTTCGTTTATCCAACACTCAATTCGTATTGTGCCAAACTCTTTATAAGTACCTAGTTCTTTTGAGATTGTTATACGTTCAGACGATAGTAAATCACTAACTGAATCAGCCAAATCTTCAAACCCATAAAGTTCAACATTTTTGTTTTCACTTCGAAGATTAAGCTTCAGAGCTCCTTGTTCTTCGGTGCGAACGGCTGTGAGACTACAAATAAAGTCTGGTCTCGCACACTCAAATAGCTTCTTATAGCTGCTCATATTCCCTCTGAAAACATAACGCCGCATTAAGTGGTGAACAACGCGACCATCCTAGCCTAAACCTTGCCACATATAGCACTGAAGCCGACCTAAACTGAAATTGCCAAGCGTTGAGAATCCGTCTTAAATGCTTTGTTATGTAAATTCAGCTATATAAGCCAAAGTTACCACGAAAAACTAAGCCTGTACGACCGAAGAAATAGCCAAAACCAAAGAACCCAACAGTGTTCACGAATTTGCAGAGCCAGCAATGTTACAGGCAAAACTTCAACAAGCGGAAAATGGTGATGAGCAGCGACCAAAAATGCTTTTGAATCTGGGAAACCGAACGAAAAAAACCATCAGCAAATGGGGACTTTCGTTAACCTTGCCCTTTCCGCACTTTAAGCCCGCAAAACTAACCACGAACCAACACTGAAACTGAATGAGGAAACTCACGAACCTTGGCATGTTTTACGGCTAATTTGGCAAAGAATCGGGACCGAAAGAGCTGATTTTGACGAGGATGAAAACCGATAGGTGGAGCGAGCGAATAAACAGAATAATACCGATTTTACCCGCTTTACATAACGCCCAATTAAGGTGTGAGCCACGTTGCCACGACACTCAATTTGAACACCGTAAACACTGAACTAAACCCAAACCAAAAATGCCAAGCGTGGGGAATCACTCTAAAATTGCTTGTTATGAAAATACTCACCACGCCCACATTACCTCTTAACACCCAGTAATATTGTACATTCTGAACGACCAAGAAAATGAAAACTTGAGCACAAAAAACCATTTTCCGAAATGTGAACCATTAACTTTTTATTTGTGGTTTCATACTCATTTAAATCAGTACTACAATGAGCGAGATAAATACCTCCAATAACAACACCCAACTCCTGAGCTTCCATAAAGTCGAGTGCCAAATTCTTACTATTGAAAGCAAAGAGATACTCTGATGATTGGTTGAGATTCCTAATGTCAGCTATATCGATATTATTTGGCATTTCATCAGAGAACAGCTTATCGGCAATATTTAAGACAACATCATGGATAACTGCTAAATCATTTGATGGGCTTTCAAAAACAACCATTTCAAGACTGTAATTCTCACAGAGTTGAGACAACGTTGTAGTTTGTTCAGGAAATAAACCTGATACAAAGAACGCATCAAATTTAGAGTTCAATAAAGGTGAAGATTCGATATTTTCATGAGGAATAAAGCTTCCATTTGACACCGAATCTAACTTCGGAAGTGAAATAGCTAATTTCAATTCATCCATGTCTATTTCTGGTGGTTCAAACATCGCATTCCTTATTTATTCGATTTTCATAACGCCGCGTTAAGTAGTGAGCAACGCCTGCCATTACACCTAAAACATTGTGCCGTAAACACTAAATTCAAAGCAAACCGAAAATGCCGAGCGTTGGGAATCTGCCTTAAACGCTTTGTTATGTGGTTCTTGGCGCGAACATGATGATTGCCATTCCTAACATAGCGACTGATGCACCCACAATGTCCCACAAACTAGGACGAATGCCGTCTACGACCCACAACCATAGGATTGCCACAAAAATATAGACGCCACCATAAGCTGTATAAACCCTACCTGCTGCTGTCGGATGTAAAGACAATAACCATGCAAATAGAGCAAGACAAAAAGCTGCTGGCACTAACAACCAGACAGATTTATCTTCTTTTAACCAAAGATAAGGCAAGTAGCAGCCCAATATTTCTGCAATAGCTGTTACAAAGAAAAGCCCTAATGTTTTGATTTCTAGCAACCTAAACTCCTATTTTTGCTGCAACCACATAACTCCTTGTTAAGGTGTGAGGCACAATACCTAAGCTTCCGCATAACACCTTAACCACTAAACCTAACGCATAGTAAAAATGCCACGCGTGCCGAATCACTCTTGAACAATTTGTTATGTTTTTTGCGACCAACTTTTGTTGTCCGATGATACAAAACGATTAAATAATATCTCATATTTCCATCCATCATCAGCTATTACAGTACAATCCGTAGAATTAACACAAGCGTGAAGTGTTGCAATAGGGTCTTCAATTGTAGGAATTTTCAGCTGACTTTGAATCAACTTTCTTGCTTCAGGTAATTCAGGATAATCCTCATAATACTCCAACTCCATGAACAATGCTGTTTGACGCATTTCTGATAAGTCACCATTACCTGAAAACTTCAGTAAATCAAACCAGTAGGGAATAGCCATGAGCAAAGCTAAAAACTCCTGTAGATTGTTTGCAATTTTACCTGCTTGTCCTTCAGAAGAGACAAAGAGTATCGGTCGCTTTTCCAACTCTAAATTCCCATACGCGAGGGAAACACCACCGGAGGCTTCACCTGCTAAAACAGTAAACTGGAAACTAGGAGCTAATTTTATCCATGAATCGTCGTCATTGGCTCGACATAATTCAAAGTCAAACAACTCCCCTAAAGCGTCAGCAATATTAGCTGACTGAAGATCTGAATATTTAATCATCGCTTAAACTTCCCTAAGAAACATAACGCCCAATTAAGTAGCTGACAACGCTACCAATGCACTCAAATTTACCACCGGAATCACTGAATCTGAACCGAGATAAAAATGCCGAGCGTTGACAGTCTGCTTAAATTGCTTGTTAGCTTTATAACATCAAATGTTTGTTAAGTTCAGCTCTAATTCTTTTACAATTATCGACTTTACCAACGATTGATACACTTTCGTATTTATCACCAGATGACAGATTGACTGCGATGTAACACCTGCGAGCTATTCTACCAGGAACACCAAAAGTTACTGACTTCACTTCATTTTTCAAAATTTTCTTATCTTTACTCGGAGGGGCATATTTCAATTCAATGTAATTACTATTCAAAGATAGTTCATAAAATTTATTTACTTGCGAGTACGCCACATAACAAAAAACAGAAAATAATAAAGAAGTATAAATGAAGCTTTTCTTCACGGAATATTTTTGAATTAATATCAAAAGCATAAAGAGTACAGCAGAGGAAATTGACGCTAGAAACAAGACCAAATTATAATTAGCTAAAGGTACATCTTGCGAAACTGATACAATTGTCAAATGAACCTCCGTGAAAGCTAACGCCGCGTTAAGTGGTGAACAACGCTAACCACCAAACCTAAACCATTGTACCTTAAACACTAAATTTAACTTGAGCTAAGATCGCCAAGCGTTGTGAATCCGCCTTAAACGCCTTGTTAGGGCTGTGGTTGAAGGGACTGCTTTTCTTTGAAGTAAAGATACATTGGGAGACCAAACGACACGCCAACTGACAAAGTTCCCAATACAGCAAAATATCGATTCTTCACTTCATGTCTTTGCCCGTCAACTATGATAAAGCCTATCAAAGCAATAGCACCAACTAAGACATCAATCCAAGCCATTATACTAATGGGATTCGCCACTGCTTCACTAAACAAAAGGCTAATATCTAAGCCATTGGTTACTACCCAAGGAACTAACGCTCCATACGGCAGCAATATACCTAACAAAGTAAGAACTAGATAAAACCTTACCATTTCGCCATCCTTGTATTTTTTTGTAGTAAGCCCTAACGCCCAATTAAGTAGCTGGCAACGCTACCAATAAACTCAAACTTACCATCGAAATCACTGAAGCTAAACTGAGTTGAAAATGCCGAGCGTTGACAGTCTGCTTAAATTGCTTGTTATGTGAATGCCTATCGCGCGCCTAAAAACGGTAAATGCTTTCGCTGCTGATAGGTTAAAGCAAGCTCCAAACAATGCTTAACTTCAGCCTCTGGTAATGGGTTTGACAAAGTTAAGACAATTGCCCTATTACCCTGAAATTCCAACGTACCATTGTGTAATTCTCTAAAAGTATCGATTAGCTTAGTTTGGCAGTTAAAGAAGATGTAGTAGTTACTTGGTGATTTCAATTTCCAATCAATTCGAATTGGACTACCCGTCTTGACGACATAACTCGGCTCACCCCATTTTAGAGACTCTGCGACTTGACCTAGCTCCAGCTCAGAAACGATTTGAAACATTAGATTTCGCAGTTCCTCTAGCCGAATACGAACATTTTCTGGATATTCGTCGAACCGTTCTTTGACTACCTTATCCATTGGAAACCTCTATTCACATAACGCCGCGTTAAGTAGTGAGCAACGCCTGCCACCTAGCCTAAACCATTGCACCGTAAACACCAAAACTGACTTGAACTGAAAATGCCAAGCGTTGGGAATCTGTCTTAAACGCTTTGTTAGTTTGCTTACATGATGCAGCCAAAGTTTAGTGCCAAGGCGCTGAATTGATTACAAAACTACTGGCTTTGAACACCAATGTAAAATTGAAAACTACGGACCCAAACCCCGCAAACAAAATGCACTTGGCTAAGAAGCGACATGCGATAAACAACCACAGTTTGAAGCTTTTTGGCTGATAAAGGATTCATTCTACTAACCTGACAACCAAGTTCAACGACCGACTTTTCTGCGACAGACTCACCAAGAAAAAGAAACAGCGCGAGACGCACTAAGCGACCAAAGTTACTGATGCGGAGAAATGAATAACGCTACACTCAAAGAGCCGAAAAACAACCTACGCGCGATGAGATTTGGTTGCACAACTTTAGGAAAACGAACAGGTGTAAAGCACAGAAACCAGACTAGGCTTTTTGACCATAAACGCTTTTCTACTTTTGCAAACTAACGCCCAATTAAGTAGCTGACAACGCTACCAATATACTCAAACTTACCACCTAAATCACTGAAACAAAACCAAGCTGAAAATGCTACGCGTTGACAGTCTGCTTAAATTGCTTGTTATGTTGATGCGTTGAGTTTTGCAAATTTCTTTTCAGCCTTAACACTCTTATACCAACTCGCTGAGGCAATGATTAACCCAAAGAAAATACTACTTGTTAAATCTAGAGCTTTTGTCTCTATGCTTGCTGAAAGAAATGCAGAACGATCACTATCCAAAAGTAAATGTGAAAATATAAAGAACGCTGCTCCGCCGACAATAATTCCATATAGAATCAAAAATCGAGCTAACCCTTTCCCCTTGATTTCAATCCACTTTTTATATTTAACTTCGTTCATTTAACTTTCAAACCTTTGTAACAACATAACGCCCAATTAAGTAGCTGACAACGCTACCAATACACTCAAATTTACCACCTAAATCACTGAAGCTAAAACAAGCTTAAAATGCCAAGTGTTGGCAGTCTGCTTAAATTGCTTGTTATGTTTTTTGATTTATAGCTTTCACCTGCTCTATTAAAGTATCGTATTCATCACGAAAGCTAGAACTGTGCAAAATCGATTCCTTAGAGCCAAAACCTGACGGGTGCGTAACAAATACACGAAGTTCATACTTCTTGGTTTGTAAAAAGCTAACTGCGAAAACAATCGGAAAAACTACTAATATTAACAGTGGGTGCAGTACAAATAATAGCGCACTCACAACAGAACCAATAGCAGCTGCCTTTATGAACTTTTCTGTACTGTCGTGTTTCTTAACGTACATATATTCAATTTTATCAACATGAATAGGAAGAGGCTTACTTACGCTGTATACCTGATTCCCTTCAAGCTTTACATTTCCATACACCAAAGACACCTCCAGAAACATAACGCCGCATTAAGGTGTGAGCGGCGCTTGGCTATACTTGAGCGAAGCGAAACTGCCAAGCGTTGCGAATCACTCTTAAATGCTTTGTTATATTTTTTTTCGTTATTTTTCAGTAATATAATCAATTTCTGGTGGCAAGTTTCTTTTGACGAAATATTCTTCGGATGTCAAATCTAGAACGGTTCGACTTATCCCTACAAGCCCCCACACCGGATACTCTTTACTTGGTTGTTCTTCTCGCTCCATTTCTTCTAGAATTGGCATACACCGTTGGATTCTACTCTCCAAATCGTTTAAGTCACTTACGTATTCACGCAACTCACTTAAAAATGATGGTACGTCATCCTCTTTATAATCACGTTCAGGAAAGTACTGCTTTGCGATTGCTATAAAACTGTCCGCATTAATTTCAACCACTTGAGATATTTGAACATTCTGTTGGTAATCATTTTTCATCAGCTGTATATCGTCAAATTGTTCGTCTGCCAACTCAATCAAAGCACTAAGACGATTTAACTTGCGTTTAAACTCATTAGGGACGTCATCTTGCTTTTTGTATAGTAACTTATGGCTAATAGCCGCCCATGCATGCATAAGCATTGTCCTGACCTGAATTTCGACCTTTAAACCATCCAAGCCTTTATAATGTGGAGTAACAAGCCACTCTTGTTTAATCGTTACTACATAATGATTAGATGTATAACCAAACTGGTCAACGTCTAACTCTTCAGCCTTGTTCGACACAGACAACACATCAAAGTTCTCTTGGATAATGTCGTGAATGGATTTTAAGTCATTCTTGTAATAACAAATTACTCTTACACCAGCTATGTCTTCAATTTCCTCAAATGGATTCTGATAGCCTTTTCTCACGACCTTATCTTGAATAAGATTTTTCATCTTTCACTCTATGTTCAATATCGAAAGATGATATTTCACGCTCTAACAAAAAGCGCTTTAAAGCCACTGATGTTTCTTCTGCTAAGCGCATATATTTTGGCTTAGCCTCTCTAAATTCTATGTTCATCTTCGTAAACTCTGATTAAAAATATAACGCCAAATTAAGGTGTGAACAACGCTAACCACCTTACCTAAACCATTGTGCCATAATCACTAAACTGGCTTAAAGTGAAAGCGCCGAGCGTTGTGAATCACTCTTAAATTTCTTGTTATGTGCACCTTTGATTTTATGCGCGGATTCACTTAGCAACCAGTTATTATTATGAGACAATATGAGTAATTTACTGAATTGTAAGGCTCTATTATGAAAGCTCAAGTTTTTTCACAGTCCCCTCCTAAAGTAGAGGTTAATAATAATACCCATTCAGTTAACGGTGGTGACGGCGAATCAAAAGCTGCTGCAGATCTACTGTTGGCAACTCGTGGAGAAGTTAAGTGGAGTAGCCGAGAAGTTGACGGTCGAAAAATTGATATTGAATTTAGTGCGGAACACCCTTGGTATGAGAAAGAAAACTTTTCGTTGAGTTTCCAAGTAAAAGCTGGGCACAGTTACGTAAATAAAACTTGTAATACGCTTTTCGCACCTAATTCAACTCTATTCAAATCAATCCAACGACAAAGTGACAAGATTGGGTTGATCTGGGTTGACCCAGATAAAGACACTTCACAATGGTGTCTAATTCGCCCAAACTCAAAGTATATGAGTAAAGGGTATGGGCTACACCACAAAATCACACCAGCAACTCTATACGACTTGGCTCGTTGCTACGGTCGCGATTTAAATAAGCCTAAGCATGGTCATGGCATATGTATATCTAGGAAGCCTAAAACTTTAAAGGTTCTACGTTCAAATGCAATTGGCAGCTACTATGGTAACAAGGTCGTTCTTTCACCAGTATTAGGTGAAATTAAGTTAACTAGATTGGGGTGGAAACATATGTTTAGAAAGTCTCGACGTGCCGAGCATAAAGAGACTTCATTACAAGTAATTCCTGTACTAGGGAAATTATTGGAGCATATTCCCCGAGAGCATATTGTTCACTCGACTAAGTACTATTCAATAGACGACTTCGAATACAGAGAGTGTGAGCATGTTATGTCATTTACTCAAGTAAAAGATTCAAACAACAATTATTTGAACGTGACGGTGAAAGTATTGGAGTATGTTCGATACCCTAAAAACTGGAGAGAGCGCAGTTATTTAACTCAGCTTGTACAAAGAGAGGCGAGGTTTTTATCTGCTTACATTCTTGAAGGTTAGGAAGAGCAATGCACGTAGCATCCTTTATTTGTCACGCTGTAGGCAATAAATTGCTTCCAGCGGACACGCATTAGCCTTTAAAGGTATTAGTGCATGCCTTCCATGAGCCAAAGACTACACTAATTTACAGTACACTCGCAAGAGTATTTACAGTCTCAAGCTGCCAAAATAAGCACGCAAGCACATAACGCCCAATTAAGTAGCTGGCAACGCTACCAACACACCCAAATTTACCACCTAAATCACTGAAGCTAAACCGAGTTGAAAATGCCAAGCGTTGACAGTCTGCTTAAATTGTTTGTTATAAGCGTTCCACAAATCAGGAGAAGAACTCTGCTAGATCATTATAGAATGCTGTCATCATTGACGTTGTTGCCATTAATTCTATTTCCACTTTCCAAGGCTCAGGACCATCGTATTCACCCACGCAGATATTTACTGTAACGTGCCCATAAGAATCACTAGTAAAACTTAACACTAGTTCCCGTTCGATAGACTGGATTAAGACTTCCCCACTCCAACCTTTCCAATTCTCAGACATAAAACGGGCATTCTCGACCCAGAATTTTGCATCAGTGTACGCCCATACTCTTTTATCGAAACGGATTAGCTGAGATCTATATGAAAAACTGAAATAATCTTTATCTCGACTAAAGAACTCAATTTCTGCAGATGTCTCTGAGGATTTTAATACTACACTATTCATCTAGTCACAATTTCCTGCTGAGCTTATAACGCCCAATTAAGTAGCTGACAACGCTACCAATATACTCAAACTTAACACCTAAATCACTGAAACCAAACCGAGCTAAAAATGCCAAGCGTTGACAGTCTGCTTAAATTGCTTGTTATAAAGCGGACTCT
>NZ_JAKJSZ010000033.1:0-26084 GCF_050337535.1 Vibrio kagoshimensis | reverse complement strand
ACTTGTTGCGATGCTCCTAACCAATGTGCTTTTTCAAGCGGTTAGACACCATCTTCGATACCGCTTTCGCCATACCTTATAATCTTTTCACTCAACTACTTACGTTAAAAGAACGCTTTGTTGTTGAGAACGAGGCTTACTTTAACTGATTTAAAAAATGAGTCAATAATAATATTCTTCATTTAATTCAAATGGTTAAAAACCAGCCTTTAGAGGTCATTTTCACATCATGATGTTCATAAAGAAAACAAAAAGGTATTTTCTMGGTATCAGCAAACTAAAAGATTGCTTTACGATTATCCCTCCCTTGAGTTATCAACAATCATCTTCATGCTTTAAAAATACAATATGATCTTCAATAATTGTTAATTTTTATAAATTCTTGTAGCACATATTTGGATTTCTGATATATTCCCAACCTCACCAATGATAACAATTATCATTAAGATTTATCTAGGAGTATCAGGTAATGACGTTAACAGGCGAAGTTAACATGGAACGTATTGACCATATGTATCAGGAACACCATAGCTGGCTTTCTGTCTTTATAAAGCGTCGTCTCGGTTGCCCAGACTCGACTGCCGATTTAGTCCAAGATACTTACCTACGCCTGCTAACTCGTGGAAAGTTACCTGAATACAGTGACTCTCGGAAATATTTAACTCACATAGCTAAAGGTCTTGTCATTGATCTATACAGAAGACGACGAGTAGAATCTGCATACC
Organism: Vibrio kagoshimensis; assembly: GCF_050337535.1. NCBI lineage: Bacteria > Pseudomonadati > Pseudomonadota > Gammaproteobacteria > Vibrionales > Vibrionaceae > Vibrio > Vibrio kagoshimensis. Next base: position 25,359 of record NZ_JAKJSZ010000033.1, on the reverse strand, counting down.
TCGAGCTTATTGAACAAGAACCCATTCAAGTTACCGGGTCACCTGAAAACTATACCATTGTCGTTGAGGCATTGGTTGAGATTGATTCTTTATTAAAACGCCTACCTATCAAAGCACGACAAGCACTACTCATGCGTCAATTAGAAGGGAAAAGCTACAAAATGATTGCACAAGAACTCGATGTTTCTGTGTCATCTGTAGAAAAGTATGTCGCTAAAGCTCTACAGGGTTGCATGCTAGCAATGATTGATGAGGTCTAAATTTACTCATGCATTATTTAAACTCATTGCGCCTTCACCATATTAATTCTTCGAGGTAACAAGAAGATTTATGGAACCTTTATCAAGAGATATTATTGAAGAAGCATCTATTTGGATGGCTCGCCTATGGGCTGATGACGTTACTCAGCAAGATCATGATGCCTTCCTTAACTGGAAAAATGCACATCCTAATAATGCCTATGCATGGGATAAACTTGAGAAATTACAAAGTAAATTCTCTCATGTACCACAATCGAGTTTAAGCCGTCGCGTTCTGTCACCTAATAAACAAGGTTTGAGCAGGCGTGAATTACTTTCCATCAGCGCAGTGTCATTCTCAGCTTTAGCACTAGGTATGAGTACTTATAAACCAACTCCCAACGGTATCGAATACCTTACCGCTACAGGAGAGATGAAAAATATCATCCTTCCTGATGGCACTAAATTTACGATGAATACCGATTCAAAAATATTTGTCGACGTTAATACCCATCACAAGACGTTATTTCTTACTCATGGTGAAGTCATGATCTCTAAAGAAGAGCATAACTCTCCCTTACTTGTATCAACTTCCAAAGGTAATGTCTTGCCAATTGGCACCCGTTTTAGTGTTCGGGAACATAGTGAAACCACGCAAGTTTCTGTCTATGAAGGTGAAGTAGAACTACAGCCGATGCTAGGCATGGGTACTCCCCATCTTCTTGCTGGCGAACAAGCGCATTTTAACCGTAGATCAGTCTCTGACATTGAAAACAACTTATCCCTAGATGCGCTTTGGCTTGAGCAAAAAATAATGGCTCAAGCCACTCCTCTCATCGATTTTGTCAATGAACTGGCTCGTTATCGACGTGGGATACTTAATGTGGATTCGTCCTTAGCTGATTTGAAGCTAACGGGCATTTTTACAACTAGCAATATTGACCGAACTCTTTATAACATTAGCCAGATACTGCCTATCGAGATCCATTATCGAACGCCTCTATGGGTAACGATAAAGCCAAAATATTGAAATTAAAGTTACGGATTTATGATTTTCATTCGGTGTAATCAACATTAAGTGTGCTCTATACCGATAAGGAAATAATGGTGCCGTACATTAAGCGTCGTCAATCAATCACAGCCCTAAATACAATAACAGTTGGGGCAATTGCCAGTCTTCTGCCCTTCTCCGCCATGGCTAACATGACCCAACAATACAATATTCCTGCTGGCACACTTGATGGCGCCCTTAATCAATTTGCAATCGAGTCAGGAGTCGAATTTTATTTAAATTCAGACTTATCTAAGGATCTGTACATACAAGGATTAAATGGCGAATACGAACCAGATCAAGCCCTGAGTTTATTGCTTACTAATACTGGTTTAAATGCTCATAAGCAAGTAGATGGCGTTTATTACCTTTCACCAACCTCAGAAGCCATGACCCTTGATGCTATCAATGTGAGAACTCATTTCGACAATGCTTATGAACGTGATGTTGATGGTGAAATGTCAGTTTACGATGCAGACGTTGCTAGTGACTACCTCAGTAAAAATGAAATAGAGCGGTTCAAAGGTACAACTGCGGCCGACTTGTTTACTGGAGTGGCTAATGTTCATAGCGGCGAGTCACGTAATGGTGGTGGAAGTATTGACCCTAATGTTCGTGGTGTTCAAGGGTTTGGACGAGTCCCCGTTGTTATTGATGGAACAGAGCAAGGCATTTCGGTTTATAACGGTTATCGAGGTTCTTCAAATAGAAACTACATTGACCCAAACTTAATTGGCAGTATGACAGTTTTGAAAGGTGCCCAGCTCAGTTCTGATGTCAATACTTCGACTGGCGGTGCCGTTCAAGTGACTACTCTGCAACCACAAGATATTGTGCCAGAGGGTGACGAATTTGGTATCGAAACCATAATTGAGAGTAGTAGTAATTCGGTAAGTCCGAATAAAGCCCGCTTGCATACAGGCAAACGCTGGCAGGATGTTCCTTCGTATGCTGACATTGGCGGCGTGCCACTCTATGACGATCCTGAAGTCCGTTTCCAAACTCGAGATAATAAAGATGACAACCCTTTCAATGGTGAAGATATTGCCTATCGACTGGCATTAGCCGGCATTACACCAAAATTTGAATGGCTTGCGGCTTATGCTTATCGTAATCGCGGTAATTATTACTCAGGTACCAGTAAAGATGAGTTTTACTCTAAACCTTTTGGTGAGAATACGGGCTTAATTCCAGGCAGGAACCCATACCTAGAACCAGAACATATGGCACTTGTACACATACCTGGTCATGAAGTCCCAAATACCTCTTCGGAAATGGAATCGGTTTTAGTTAAAGGGACGATTAACTTTAACGATTATCAAAAATTACAATTCAATGCCCGTTATACCGAGAGTATCCACGGCGAAATATTATCAAGTAGATCAGATTACCGTAACTCAAACGGTTTGCCTCAATGGCCGCTGGCAAACGCAAAAATGCAAGCATATAGCTTAAAGTATCGAGCTAACCCAAATCATCACTTGCTTGATTTCAGTACTAGCCTTTGGCTCACAATCACTGATTCAAAAAGCAATACAGGCTATGGGTTTCCAAACTTCGTTAATGGGAACAGTGATACTCCTGATGTCATCATTAACACTTCCACTGTAAATAGAGATGAAAGCCGTTATGGTTTTGACTTCAAGAATAAAATGCTCCTTTCTGACTCTATTGATCTAACATTCGCGGGCAGCTACCAAAAACATGAGCTCATGCCAAAAGAAGGCTTAGCATACATGATCAACTTTTATGGCGGTGCTGTTCGGGCTGGTGAACGGGAGGAATATAATGGTTCTGCAAAAGTTGAATGGCGCCCATTAGAGTCACTGATTCTGAATGCTGGTGTTCGTTATATTTCTTATAACGCAACAGACTACTATATTGAACATCAAGTAAACTCCGGAAATATTAAAAGCTTAAAAGAATATAAAACCGATGGTTATCATCTCAGCTATCAAACTGTAGAAAATTATGCAGCTGAAGAAATTGCCCAAAACGTTGCTAACGCAGAGCATGAAGTACGGGTGACATTCACCAAAAGCAACATCACCGAAGAAATAACACGCTTAGAAAACTTAATTTCACAATTCCCTGATCAGGCAGCAGAAAACCAAATCTCTCTGGCAGAAAAACAGCGAGAATTAGCTAACTTTGATTCGCTACTTGCATCAAAAATTCAGCAAGAAACCAATGCAGCTCAAAACCAGACAACTTTCATTGAAGACCATTCATCGGAATGGCTAGCTAACAGTCAAAATGATTTAAACCTAGCGAATAACGCCTGTAAAAATGCGATGCAACAAGCCAATTATGTTGAAGGCAGTTGTACAGCTGAAGCTATCGAATCGACAGAAGTTTATAACACGGATTATAAAACTAGTGGGAGTGGCTGGATGCCCTCTTTAACGGCAACATGGTTCTTCGATGACAGCAGCCGTATTTACGCTAGGTACGCAGAGACTTTACGCTTCCCAAGCTTATTTGAAAGTACCAGCGGCTTTAGTGGTAACCCAAGTGCTTCGGCACCTCTCCAGCCGGAAAGAGCGCGTCTGTTCGAAACGGCTTATATCCACTATTTTGATAATGCTAGCGCAAAAATAACATACTTTGATCAAGTTATTGATGATGTCATGGACAGGGACCGAGACAGTTTTTCATTTGCCAATCTAGACAGCCAACGCACCAGCGGGATTGAGTTAAATGGACATTATGATAATTCTGATTATTTTGCTGATGCTTCTTTCGCTTATAACTTTCGTAATGAAGTTTGTGATAAGAACTCTGCAGCTCAGATTTATGTCGACAACATTATTACTAAAAGTGCCACCTCCGATGAAACCTGTGTAAGAGGAGGCTTTTCAAAACAAAGTTTCCTTGCTGCGCATGCTGCCCCGGAATACACCGCTAACTTCCTTATTGGCGCTCGTTTTTTCAATCAAGATTTAGAAACAGGGTTTAGGACTAATTATGTTTCAGGCAGCCATGATGAAGATGTCATTAAGCGTACAGATGTAACAACTTACGATGCTTATGTGAAATATAAATTCACGGAAAAAATCGCTGGAGAGCTAGTGGGAACGAACCTTTCTGATGTTTACTACCTGGAGGCCGGTTCTGTTTCAGGGATGCCAGCACCAGGAAGAACTATCGGTGTAAAACTCAGCGGAAAGTTTTGATTGACTCTAGTTTAGCCTGCCTTTCTGGCTTCATCTGACTCTAATTACTGAATAAATAAAAAACGCCTTTAATTAGGCGTTTTTTATTTACGGATTCGCCCACCTCAAACGGTATATACGATGAAACTATAAATTAGACACGGCTACGAACTTAAACATACTTCGTTCAAGTAGCCTTCAGCACAATTAGGATGAAATACATGAATTCGAACTTTAAATGGACCTTACTTGCCCTCTCTATTCCAACTTTAATCGCATGTGGTGGGGGCAGCTCGAGTTCAACACCCGCAGCAGTAGCACCTTCTGGTTTAGCGGTGATCACGGCGCAAAGTGTTGCGAAAGTTAACAATCGAGTTCGAGTTGATGGGCTTAAGAGTGAAGGACTAGATGGACAATCCATTAGCTACCAATGGGCAATCAGTAATAAACCGGATGGGAGCATGGTTTCACTAAATAGCACCACTGCTGTGTCACCATACTTCACTCCTGATATGGCAGGTAATTACACTTTAGATTTGATTACGAAAAGTGGTGGCAAAGACAGTGAAAAAGTCTCTTATGTAATAGATGTAAGTGATGCGAGCACTAATGTGCAGCCAATGATCGATCTAGATATACCTGAAAGTGTAGCTATTGGTAAAACCGTTGATCTACATTCACAAGCTTATGATGTAGACGGTGATGTGCTGACTTACCAGTGGGCACTACTTTCAGCGCCAAATAATGCCACAATGAAATTAGCAAACAGTGCCACTCCAACAGCAAATCTCCTTTCCAATACTGCCGGAGATTACAAATTAAAGCTAACAGTGAGTGATGGCTACGAAACAATATCTGAAGAAGTGACGGTTTCATATTCTGCTGAAAATGTAGCGCCTAAAGCTAGAGTAAAAAACAAGCAAACATTTGAATTAGGTACAAGTGCACTGCTTGACGCAACAGCAAGTACTGACGGAAACGATGACCAAATAACATACGAATGGAAAGTGGTTTCTCAACCAGAAAATAGCACTGCAACGCTAAGTAACTCAACAGATGCACAACCTAATTTCACCCCTGATTTAATCGGTGACTATGTACTTTCCCTTGCCGTTTCTGATGGTGAATTAACCAGTAAGAATGAGTACATTCGACTATCTGCAACAGAAGTCGGAACAAGTAATCTTATTCTTAAATATGCGGAAGAAACCACAGCTAGAACCTGGCCTTTTGCAGAGCAATTCAATTCCAACATATCTACCACGGGCGATGCTCCTGCTCATATCCTGCTAGGTACTTTTACGCTTGAAGCTGTTGGTAAAGATTACATCATCAACGAGACAACCGCTATTGACTATATGGGTAATGTTAAAGCGGTAATGACTGGCATTGAGGTCGATCAGGTATTGAATGCCGGAGATAAAATTAACGTAAAGATGTGGGCAGAACCAACACAAGGTCAATTATCTATGATTTCATATGGCTTTATTGTTGATACAACCTTAGAGCAGTATATGGGATTGGGGTATATGTATACATCAACTGCTGAATAATAAGAACGTAGTTACTTGAAATGTTCAAATCCGAGTGTCAGAACACTCGGATTTTTTATCAATAGTCCGTTAGCAGTCTCAAAAGGCCTGTTGACCTACCGCTCGCATGATCAAAATAAAACACTGATTAGCGCTTAAAAGTTTCACCAGTTTGAACATTGAGATAAATCTTATTATCTTGTTTTAAACCACCACAATAAATAAAGTACACATCGCTACTTTGATACGTTACTGATTTGACCCAGCCACCCAACTCCTCAAAATCACCAGGTTTACAATCACCAGCTTTCATCAGCGTATCAATTGCAGAGCGAAACCTCGTTAGATGCAGCTTTAAATCATCAGATTTAACTAGGTATGAATCTAATATTTCGATTTTTTCTTCATCAGAAATAATCACTTCTTCTGTCACTAGACCGTCTAGAGATACCCATTGAGCTATTTCCATCCCTCCCTCTTCAAAAACAATATAATCAGAAATTCGAGCCCAACCATTTTGCTTTTCAAGTACCTCAACATACTCGCCTTTGTATAAGAAGCCTTCTATCAGCCCATCGTCATTAGGCTTATCTACTACCGGGATTTTTCTTTCCATAACGTAGTAATCTGTTTGTTCAACCGGAACAGATAAGTCCATGATAGGTTCTAAGGGCTCCATTTGCCCTTGCTCATCGGCTAATCCATCAGTTTCAGCTGTTTCTTGCTCAACGGCTTCTTCCTGCATAAAAAAGAAATAATAACCAGCACCTGCTCCACCAAGTATCAATAGAATTAAAACGACAATCATTATTTTTTTCATAGTGTAAGTTAACTCATTAGACTTTCGGTACTCTTTGAGTGTACAGCAACTTTTCTTATCCCTCACCTATACTCTATTAAGCATCCTTATAAAAGGCACTTCACCTTATGGCAGCTTCAGTTTTTTATTCTTATGCTTTTAGCTTTTTTTTACTTTTCTGGAGCGCAGGAAGTTTCGCTGACCACTGTGAGCATGAGAACTGGTACGTTTTGCGACACAAACATATCACGGCAGAGAACTGGTACAATTCCAAAACACATCAATTCAATCAAATGCTTGAGTATTACAATGCCCAAGTATTTATAACTAAAGAATTTAGTGAAGAAGAACTGATGACGCTATGGGCCCCGCACAAAGATCTTTTTCACAGGCAGTTACACCAGCAAATCGAAAATGCGCATTATCTTTCGAATTCATTGTTACATCAAACCACTCTGGTAGCACAACAAGTCGATACCATTTCCGGTTTGATACTAGCTTGGAAAAGAATGTCTATTCATTGTGAAAACCAAGGTTCATCGTCGAATTATAAAGCCGCTTTACAATACATAAATGCGTCACAATCATTAACTGAAGATCTAAATAAGCTCAAAAAAAAGTATCACTCTCTTAGCCAGCAATATTTAAATGAAGCGAAATTGATCGAGAATTCAAAAAGTAATTACAAACTGAAAACGGCACATTTAGAGTAGTTAAGTCTAACAAATTCAGCTAACACAAATGATTTCATATAGTTACAAGATTGTAAGTTTCCACTGCTACGACCTGTTTGAATATCAGTCAATAATCGCAATTAATTGAGAAGTGCATCACAAAAAACATTTACTTAATGCTGAAATTTGTTATCATCATTATTCATATAACTTAATAACAAGAAATATTCTGGCTAGTTAATATGCAAAATACTATGGCTTTCAATCGCTTAAATAATACAATGTGGACACCAGAAATTAGAAGTAAACTTGTTTCTGTTGTAAAACACGTAGAAGAGTTTGGCTCAGTCAGTGAGCTTGAGCTATGTAAGATATTTGGTGAAACCATTTGGAATGACGGTGTGGATTATCATTCACATGCATTTTCATTTCGAATTGATCAAAATACTGGAGACTGCTTAATCTCCAAGTTCAAATACCACTAATAGTTATTAATACATATAGAAACGGAGTGCATGAAAATGCACTCCGTTTTTTTATATGTTGAATTGCTTTTCGATAGCAGTAACTTGTTTAATCATGTTCGGTATATTGGAAGAGCAGTATTACCTTTTACTTGGCGAATAGCTAAATGTGTATGGATATCCTTTACATTCGTTAGTCTTTGGAGCTTTCGAGTGAAGGTTTCATACGCGGTTAAGTCAGGGCTTACCACCTCTAGTAAGTAATCATAAGCGCCTGATACAACGTGGCAACTGATCACTTCTTCCATATCCACTACGGCCAATTCAAAGTTTTCTATCGACACTTCTTGATGGTTATTCAAGCTCACCTCAACAAAAACTGTCATCGCTATTCCTACCTCTTTTCGAGATAAGCTGACACGATAACCATCAATAATGCCTTGCTCTTCTAAACGTTTTAATCTTCTCGCGCAAGGTGACGCCGATAACCCAACCTGCTCGGCAAGCTCGGCATTAGTCAAACGTCCATCTTTTTGTAGTAACCGAAGAAGGTGTTTATCTATTCTGTCCACATTAAAACCCCGCATAGCTACCATTAGCTATAATCACCAATATATAACCAAATATTAACATAAGCAGTTAATCATGCAGGTAATACAAGTGATATTTGCCAATTTATTGCTAAACAACTCATCCATACTAAAAGGAACATTTATAAATTAATGATTGAGTCACATGAAACTTGGTTACTTATCAATGCTTGTCACCTTACTCATTTGGGCAAGCTTTTTTCTATCCTTAAAAGGTGGGGTAAATTCGAACCTTACTCCTGCAGATATTGCACTTACTCGGTTTTGTGTACCTGCATTACTTTTGCTGCCTTTAGTTTGGCGTGCTAGACACCAAATTTTATCCGTCCCTAAATACTATTTGGTCGGAATGTTTATTGGCTGTGGATTGCCATATCTATTGGTCGCTGGTAGTGCAATGCAATATGTGCCGGTTTCTCACGGCAGCGCATTAATTCCAGGTACACTCCCTCTATTTGTTTCTGGTATAGCCGTCATATTATTTAAACAACCATTAAGCCAGCACAGAGTGTTTGGATTAGCCGCTGTTTTAGCCGGAATTTTCATTTTTCTTTTTTCTAATATTCAACATGTCGAATCGAGTATTGACGCAGAATGGGACCAGACAAAAGGTCACTTGCTACTTTTACTAGGCAGCTTCATGTGGGCAACATTCACTATTTGTGCAAGAGTCGCCAATTTGAATGCCTTGGTAAGCGCTGGTTTAATATCTCTGATTTCTGCCGTTACACTCGTCACATCAATAATGCTAGGTTTATTACCCAGTGAGCTTTACTCTACCCAGATATCTGAGTGGCCATTTGAGGAACTATCGATTCACATATTTGTTCAAGGCATTGGGGCAGGTTTAATTGCCGCCTTTACTTACCTTTATGCAATAAACACATTAGGGGCTGAACGAGCTGCTGCTTTTGGTAGTGCAACTCCAGCCATTGCAACATTACTTGCAATCCCTCTTTTTGGAGAAACTCCATCCATCTCAGCTTGGATTGCATTAAGCTTTATTAGTATCGGTAGTTTGATTGCTAGCAATATATTCATGAAAAATGATGATTCGCTCACTTATCAGCCACCAGCGCACAAAGCAAAAACTTAAAATACGGAGAATTGCCAATGTTGCCTCAGCCTGAGGTAACCCAGTTAAGGTCTGAAAATTTCCTTTGTCACAATATTTTCTTTGTCTCTATAAGGTTCTCCATTACACTGGCGAGCCTTTTTTGATGTTATGAGAATGCTATGCAACGCGATTACACTTTAGATTGCTTAATCACCATGCCAAGACAAGATTTAGAAGAATTCAGTTTAAGAATGATTCACCGTCTTGTTCCAGAAGAAGCAATGACAGAGCTTTTTACATTCGAGCAAGAAGAAGTCACAAGTGATGAGCGTATGCAGTCAGCTAAATTCGATGCCATGTTACGAATGACAGCAATTGCACTGGGTGAAGTTAATTTGGCTTTTTCCGAGTCCGATAACTCTCAACAAAATATTGAGCGCATGACTCGCCTGTTACTTTGGCATTTTTACTCGATTTCGTTCAATTTAGAGGAAGCGATTAAAATTGAAGTGCACTGTAAAAAAGTAGAAGACATTTTAAAAAGTGCGCCGACCGATGCTTTCGGTTGGGTTAAAGAATTGACTGAATTACTGCATTTCTACGCGAAAGTAAATGAAGATAACACATAAAAAACCTTTAGGACCAGTAGCTTAAATTAATGATTTAAAATAGCACTAGACCTACATGGGCAGTGTGTAAAAAGGCTTTATTACGAAAAAAGCAGCCATAATGGCTGCTTTTTTCTAATGCGGTTTTACACTAAGCATTAAGCGTAATTGGCATCCAGTAATTCACTAACTTCTACTTTGCTCACTTCAGAACGGGCTTCTAACCACTGTGCAACAAGAACTTGTTCTTCTTCAGTTACGCTGCGGTAGCGCTCTGTTGAACATAAAAAGCCTTCAAATAATTCAAGACCACCGCCACCAAAGCAAAGATCAATACTATCGATATAATCAATAAATTCATCGATAAAAATATCATACTGATCAAAGTCCTTAATCGATGTCGTGCAGCTGATTTCAAAACCTAAAATAGCAAACTCGCCCAAATAAAGCTTTTTACGTAAACGACGATTCTTGTTTTCAATTTTTTCTATTTTCATGTTTATATCTCTTCTAGGTTGAACTGTGCATTTATACACATTTCTTTGCCAATTCAAAGTTTTTCGTGCAGTTAGGCGTTAACCTTACCGTAAATTAATATTTAGAAACAAAACCTTAATCAAACCTTCTATGAATTGTCACTTTTCTCCTTCAACATCGCCCAAAGTCACAGTCAACTATTAAAATAAATAATATTTAGGAAGTCATGAGATGAGCAAGGAAACATTTGATAGAACACGATTTAATAAGAGTGCTAACAAACCATTTGAAGAAGTACTTGAAGCCCAATTATCTCGCCGTAAGATTTTAAAAGGCGGTTTAGGACTAAGTGCAATGACTGCTTTTGGGGCTTTTGGTCTAACGGGTTGCAGCGCATCAAATGTAAGTGCACCTCTTGCTAGCCAACCTTCTCGCAGTTCTGCAATTTTAAATTTTGATTCTGTCGCAGGTTCACTCACTGATGCAGTTGTTGTACCTAATGGTTACACTGCACAAGTCTTAGTTCCTTGGGGAACACCTTTAAATTCCAATCCACAACCGTGGAAGCAAGACGGATCAAACAGTGCTTTCGATCAAGAAAATTCTTTAGGTATGCACCACGATGGTATGCACTTTTTCCCTTTATCTACTGATGGGAATGATGGTTTGCTAGTTATCAACCATGAATATATTGACCAAAAAGCCCTTCATCCAAATGGGCCAACTTTTGACGAAGGACAACGAACAAGTGTTGATGAAGTTCGCAAAGAAATTAATGCCCATGGTGTGAGTGTTGTCCGCGTTAAGCTAGAAAATAACACTTGGATTATGGTCGATAATGATCCTCTAAACAGACGATACACTGGGGCAACAGTAATGGATATTTCAGGTCCAATAGCCCATACATCTCTTGTATCAACTAAGTTTTCGGCCGATGGAAGCCAAGCTAGAGGTACTTTAAATAACTGTGGTAATGGTTACACGCCATGGGGAACTTACCTTACTTGTGAAGAAAATTGGCCTGGGTATTTTATTAATAGCGGCAAGCAAAACGATGCGGAAGAACGTATTGGGATCGCTTCAGATAAAACACGTTATGGGTGGGACACATTAGCCGGTGATGCCCAGGAAAGACTTGATGAATTCACTCGTTTTAATACTACCCCTACAGCTAACTCTCATTTAGATGATTACCGAAATGAAGCGAATGGTCATGGTTACATCGTTGAAATTGACCCTTACACAGCTCATTCAAGAGCTAAAAAACGTACCGCGCTAGGTCGTTTCCGTCATGAAGGTTGTACATTTGGTAAATTAACTGAAGGGCAACCTGTTGTATTTTACTCTGGTCATGATTCAAGGTTTGAATATCTCTACAAATTTGTCTCTGAAGAGAAATGGAACCCTGCGGATTCAAACCCTGTAAACCGCCTCACGACTGGCGACAAATACATGGACAAAGGGACACTGTATGTCGCTAAATTCAACGATGATAATTCAGGGGAGTGGCTACCACTGACGCTGGATAGCCGCACTGTTAACGGTTTTACTCTTGGCAGTACTTTTAAAACACTTGAAGAAATCATTATCAATACAGCTGGAGCCGCTGATTTACTGGGTGCAACTCCAATGGATAGACCCGAATGGTGCGCTGTTGACCCAATCACTGGTACAGCTTACTTAACTCTAACGAACAACAATAAACGTAAAGAAGGTAATTCAGCGAACCCACGAATTGATAACAAATTTGGTCACGTCATTCGCTGGGATGAAGGGGCTGTACCAACCCAATTTGAATGGGATATTTTCTTATTCGGTGCTCCCGAGAATGCAAGCGCAGCTACCAACCGCTCTGGATTAACAGACTTAAACCAGTTAGCAAGTCCAGATGGATTAGCCTTTGATCCTCGTGGGATTTTATGGATTCAAACCGACAATGGCGCATCTGAAATAACCAATTATACCAATGATCAAATGCTTGCCGTCGTTCCTTCTACTTTGGTTGATGAAAATGGTAACAGTGAAGTCATTAATGCATCTAACCAAACTCAACTTAAACGATTCTTTGTCGGACCAAATGGCTGTGAAGTTACAGGTTTCACAATGAGCCCTGATTTGAAGTCTATGTTTATCAATATACAGCATCCAGCTAACTGGCCATCTAGCCAAGATGCTACTTTAATAACGACTGGAAAAGTTCGACCAAGAGCTGCAACAGTGGTCATTCGTAAAAAAGATGGCGGTGAAATAGCCGTTTAAAAAGTATGGCAAACTAGCAAAAAACCGACCACCAATACTAAAATGGGCATAGTCATTAACTATGCCCATTTTATTAATCAACCATATATCTAATTAGGCTTGAACTTACTCAGGATTTTCAGCATACCAAGCATCTAAAAGTGACTTTCCATATATCACCTCAGTTTGCATATGCATCCATATTAAAAATAACGCGATAGCTAAGCACGTAAGGTTAAACCAAAAGGTGACACGCTCTCTTTTGCGTACTTCAAAAATAGCAATCTGCAATACCACTAATGCAAATGGGTAACTCAGCAATAAAATCAGGAACAAACCAAGGTAATTCGAAATCGCCATTTCATCCAACATAGCGCTCTCCTAATAAAAACAACGAATTAGGTTAAAAATACCATAGGCTAACATTCCTATTTAGAGTCTATTTATAAAATACGACCCATCGAGCATTCTGCTATCTGCTATCTGCTATCTGCTATCTGCTATCTGCTATCTGCTATCTGCTAGAACAAATTACTAAAGAACAGTTTGATGTGATCAAGTATTCGTTTGAAAAAACTACCTTCTTCAACGGCTTCTAAAGCGACAAGTGGTTTACTATCAATATCTTCCCCATCAATACTATAATGCACGTACCCAAGCACATCACCGATGGCAATAGGCGCTTTGAGTTCTGATGTTAACTCCACCGAAGCCGAAAGGTTCTTACTATCCGTTCTTGGGATCGTTAAAAATGTATCGTCTTCTACGCCCAGTTCTACACTGTCACTGTCACCAAACCAAACACGCTCTTGCGCAATAACTTCGTTCTTAGAATGAGGTTGGACAGTTTCAAAAAACCTGAAACCATAGCTCAATAGTTGCTTACTGTCCGATTCCCTACTCTTTGCACTAGAAGCCCCCATAACCACTGCTATCAAGCGCATTTCACCTTGTGTAGCAGAGCTGGCTAAACTGTATCCTGCCCCAGAGGTATAACCTGTTTTCATGCCATCGACATTCAAACTTCTGTCACGCAATAAACCATTTCGATTGTATTGGGTTATACCGTTGTAACTAAATGACCGCTCGCTATACAAGCTATAGACTTCTGGTAAATCTCGGATAATAGCTTGCCCCAATAGAGCAATATCATAAGGAGTTGAGTATAGATTTTCAGCATCTAAGCCATGTGCATTAGCAAATGAGCTATTTTCTAATTTAAGCGTGGCAGCCCATGAATTCATCAAGCCAACAAACGCACCTTCAGAACCGGCAACATGTTCTGCAATCGCTACACTAGCGTCGTTTCCAGACTGAATAATTAAGCCGCGATAAAGATCCATCATATCGACATGAGTGTTCACCTCGATAAACATTTTAGATGAATCAGGAAACTTCTTAGCCCATGCATTTTCACTTATTTGGACTTTATCATCTTTCGATATACGACCACTTTTCATTTCTTGCCCAGCGACATAACTTGTCATTAGCTTGGTTAAGCTGGCTGGGTTTAACTTCTTGTGAGCATTATTCTCGACCAAAACTTTGCCGGAATTGAAATCAAGTAGGACGTAACCTTTTGCTCCAAGACTTGGAGCAGATGGAACAATAGTAGGAGCGGCATGTGCAAGACTTACACTTGCGAAAGATACTGCTGTGAAGAGTGAACATTTAACCAGTGATTTCATAGAGGTAAACCTAAATTGGCATTTGGATCAGTATAGCTAAAAGTCTGTTTTAGTAAGGGAAACTTAACCAACTCTTACGCTAATCTAACTTTCGTTACAAAATAAAAAGCGCGACCAAAATGATCGCGCCCATTTGCACCATATTTACCCGATAAGACATTTACGTAACTTATTAAGTTCCATGGAAATATAGAATTAATACCAAGTTCGGGAACACCTTATCACAATTTAAATTTAGCCATCTCTCGGTTCAACTCTGTGACTTTATCTATCACTTGATTCGTTGTGCTATCTGACGTCTGGCTAATGGTCGATACCCCATCAACTGATATCTCAACGCCAGAGACCAATTCTGTCATTTGGTTTGTAGCTGCTGACTGTTGATTGGCAGCCGTAGAGAGGTTTAACATCTGGTCATTAAGTTTTGTAATCAAGCCAGTGGTATCTAAGAGTTTAGTTACCGCCTCTTCGGTGTGGTTCGCGCCTTGCTTAGCTAAACCTTGGCTAAGTTCAATCTCTTTCACGACTGATGTTGTTGAAGACTGGATTGCATTTACAATAGAATTAATTTCGGTGGTCGATTCTGTTGTACGAGTTGCAAGCATTCTCACTTCATCCGCTACTACCGCAAAGCCTCGTCCATATTCACCTGCACGAGCAGCCTCAATAGCCGCATTAAGAGCAAGTAAATTTGTTTGTTCCGCCAATCCTTCAATGACTTCCGTCACTCGACCAATGGCTTCACTTTCTTTACTGAGAGCCAAAACCAATTGGTTCGCTTTGCCTATTGTTTCATCAAGTTCTACCGCCACTTGTCGGTTACTATCTAAAGCATCAGAGCCTGCGGAAAGTTCTTTCTGTGATGCTGACAAAGCCGCAACGGATTCATCTGCCAATTGCGCGGTATTACTTGCAGATTGCGCAACCTCGGTCACTTCATGGCTCATTTGCGAAATGTTGATTTTTTGGTTTTCTACTTGTGAGAGCGTCTCTTGGTTACACTGTAAAAGCGAAGTCATACTTGAATCCACTTCATTTGCTTTTGTCGTCACTCCAAGAACAATCTCACGTAATGAATCATTCATTTGGTTAATCGACACAGTCAATTGTGCCAACTCATCTTGACCAGCAACCACTAAGCTTGGTTGAGAGACATCACCTTGTGCGATGAGACCAGCTCGTTTCGCAACACTCGATACACGTAGCCCAATACTGCGTCCTAAATAGCGAGCAATGATAAAGCCAATAATCGATACCACCAATACTGCAGCCAAGAGCATTAGATTGACTTGCTCTAAATCTTGACGGATCCCTTGTCCATTTTGATCCGCAGCATTTTGTTGATCATTAACGATTTGGTCTAAATTATCTTCAAGTAAGCGAGCGTTTGGTACAACCACCTGCGCCATGTATGCATTCGCTTTATTCCATTCTGGAGATTGTCTCAGCCGAATAACTTCCTTCGCAAGTGGGAAGTACAGCTGTTGCATTTCATTAAACAGATTCCATAAACTCTTATCACTACGAGTCATAATCTCTAACATGGAATTGATTTCTTTAACCGACTTTTCATGTGTAGCTACGAAATCATCATACTTAGATAAGTAATCATTATTCCCATAAATAAGAAAATCACGCATCGCAGATAACGCATTTGCAAGTGATGAATAACTATCAGCATACAGCTTGAAGAGTCGCTTACGATCTGCTCCAAATGGGTTCGAAGCTTCGTCATTGATCAGCCCTTGTAACTGATCAAGTGCCACTTCGGCAATTGGTGCAGCTTCATTACTGAATAAATTATGAGCGGGTAAGTTTTCATCACCATGAGAAAGTGAACTTAATTCATCCAATGAAAGCTTAAAGTTATTCCATTGTTCAGAAACTAATTCAAAACGCTCGACTGGCAGTTTCGTTTCCAAAGTAGCAAGCGTATTTTCAACGTCTTGCGTGATACTCGAAAGTTGTTGTAATTGCTGCTCACCAACTGTTGCATCACTGCCAAGTAACATATAAGCACGTACAGTAGACAAACTTGCTTGAATTGACTGTCCAATAGCACGACTTGTATTAACCGTTGGTAAATCAGTATTTAACAATGAGTGGGTATGCCGTTCCACTACACCGACACTTCGGTAAGTAAAACTGGCAGATACGATAAATAGTACAACAAGAAACAAAAAGCTTAATTGCAACTTACTGGATATCGAAAGCTTCATCCCTGAGCTCCTTTTACAAATTTCAGACAAGATATCACAAGTTAACAAAATGTGAACCACCTCGAATATCCAATGTGATAATACTCTTACTAATAATAGAGTAATTTGTAAATAAGAGTAAAAAACTAATAACTAAAAGACTTTTAAGACAGAGCTCATTGCCAACGCTCTAACATTCCCCGCCCCACACATGTTATCAATAAGTTACAGATAAATAAAAAGAGCAACTATCGTCGCTCTTTTTTAGTTTCTTTTATAGCTCACTCCCAATCAAGAATAAGCGTTTCTCTTCTTGAAAATTGATGAACATGGCTTTCAATAATTAATTGCTGTCTATCTAACTGAGTTTTATCACCCGAGTAGCATGTAATTATTAGTTCAGATTTTTTATCATCATATTCAAATTTTGAAACACCAATAGGAAACTCTACAACTCCCCTTTCCTCATCCCATGTAGATTTCACTTTTCGACCAAAGTGACGACATAATGTGCTTAAGTATTTCCCGGCGTGCGGAGAATGAATAACAACATGAGCTCGGTATTTTAGTGCGTCTAATTTCAAATCCATGTATACCGCCTAAAATTGATATGCCAATGATAACTTGTAGTTACGACCTGGTTCGTAATCTTCAGCTAACGTGGTTCTTGAGTAGCCAGTTCGTGAAGCATGCGAAATATAAAGCTCATCAAACACATTATCTATGCCGAAAGTAACCGCGAGATCTTCAACACTTGATGGTCGCCATTGTGCATAAAGGTTATGAACATCGTAACCTTCTTTTTCAGGTGTTCCTTCAACTACATTATCTTCGTCAAGCACTAGGATTGAAGTCCAGCCAAACTGTGTGTCTAGTGAGTCCGATTGGTAATCCAGCGTTAAGGCAAAGCTATCGCCCATGTCTGCACTTCGACCATTACCGTCTAAAATTGGACCGCCATTTGTTTTATCTTTATTTTCTAGCTGTGAGTAAGACAGTTTTGAATGGAACAGCTTGTAACCATAAGTCGCACTGACCTCTGCCCCTTTCGTTTCCATATCGCCAAGGTTATAAATTAAGTAGCCCTGCGTCGCACGTTGGTACTCTTCAGTAATATAATCTTCAATCGTTGTTTTGAAAATCGTCAGGTTAGCACCAATATAGTGGTCACCAACTTGCTTATCAAATCGAACACCACCTTGAGTATTTTGACCTGTTTCGGCTTTAATATCGTCAGCTAGCACCGCTACATCTTGATACGCGATGAACGTTTCTAATAATTCAGGTCCTTTGAATAATGAACGAGTATTCGCGAATAAGGTTACGTTGTCAGTTGCTTCCCATTCAGAACCTAATGACCATGTAATATCATCAAATGTCTTATTCCCCGTTGTTGCTTTACGCTCATAATCTTCAAAACGCACACCCGCGGTAACAAGTATTGATGGCGTAATATATAACGTATCTTCAAGGAAAATAGCTCGTGAAATAGCGGTTTCATCCATGAATTTATTGSCGCCATACTCACTGGTTGAATTCTGGTCAATGTAGTCTATGCCATACAATAAAGTGTTATCGAAGCTACCTAAAGCCAAGTCTGACTCAAATTTAGCATTAGCCCCTAGATTTCGGTTAGTTGCTGAGTTTTCGGATAAGCGATCAGTTGGCCAGCGAACGGTGATTTTTGATTCATCACGTGTAACCTCTGTTTGGCTTGAATAGACACTCACTTTACCTTTATGCGCTTCCCCTGTTAATTCATAAGAAAGTACGAATGTATTTCTATCATATTCAGTTGGAAGTAGAAGATCTTGACTGATGGTTTCATTCGCAGACCCAGACATATCAGGTCGTGGGCTGTAATCTCCTTCATCCCGATACATGTCCGCACTGAATTCGAAACGATGGAGATCATTTGGTTCGAAGCCTACTTTGGCTAAGACATTATATACGTCCCCTTCAGCCCCAAAGGTTTCGACACCATTTCCATCTTCAAAGTTTCCTCTTGAAACCCCATGCCCATAAACAAGCGCATCAACCTTATCTGATAACATGCCGTAAAGTGTTATTGATGCCTGCTCACTCTTATTTGATGCCGCACCACCGTAGATTCTTACACCGAAGTCTTCATCATATCTCAGTAGATCCATAGCATCTTTTGTTTCAAAATAAACACCGCCCCCTAAACCTGATTGAGCAACTGAGTTATTACCAACTTGAATATCTGCAGACTTAATAATGTCTGGGTTAAGCGTTAAATTGCCGATATGGTGGAACATGTTGGCATGTTGCGAAGCACCATCTAAACGAATATCTAGCTTTGTTTCTCCCATCCCTCGGATGTTGATACGTTGGTTCACGGAGTGCGTACCTCCAACATCAACCCCTGGAATGTCTCTTAATAAATCCGACATATGATCAGCTTGCTTTAACGCCATATCTTCTGCATATACAGACTCTGAGCTACTTGATACCTTAGTACCCCAAACCACTACTTCCTCAAACTCAGTTGATTCAGCATGTGCTGCACTATTACATACAGCAGCAATTGCCATACTCAGTAGTGCTTTTTTCTTCAGAGCAAAGTTGTTCGTTTCCATGAATAGCCTTAATGCAAATGATAATAAATTGCATTTATGGTAAATTCACTCAAGTTCAATTAATAGTTGAATATATTATGCAAAATCGCATAAWCATAATGAGGAAAATGCGTATGCCGGCCGCTCATCAAAACAAACAGCGGAAAGAAATGAGTCGTGTTGCTTTAATAAAACGAGTTGAAGAAACCGAGAAACAATTGATTGTTGGTGAGAGTAATAAAAAACAATCGCCATTAGTGGAAGGCAAATTTGTTATTTATAACAGTGAAAATCGGTTTTCAATGCATGGTGGAAATTGTTTAGAACTTGTAGATTCGGAGGTCGTTGCAACGGCTCAAGCATCAATGATTATCACCATATTGCTAAGCGGGTCATTGAGCGTTTCCTATGACAACCTTAAGTTAGATTTAAATTCTGATGAATCACCTAAAGGTGCAATTGTTAATTTATCTACCCCAGCATGTTTTCGTAAAACAATCACACGTGGTAATCAGTTATCAAAGCTCCATATCATGATTTCACCTATTTGGATAAAGCAACATACAGCACTGAATTGTACATTGCATTCATTCTCTAACATCGATCAGTCACATCAGTTACTGAATGTGACAACTGAAATTATTACTCTGGTAGAAAAGATTTTAGATCTTCCAAACAGCAATGACTTCATCTCATCACTTCAGAAAGAGACTTTGGCTCAACAGCTCATCTTTGATGTTTTGAAACAACTATCACCAGAGAAGCTAGGGAACTCTGAGTCAGAAAGGCAGCCTCTTAATGATAAAATAAGTGCTTCAATACACTATATAGAGTCACACTTAGATGAAGATATTAGCTTAGATTTTTTAGCCGACAAAATGGCAATGAGCGTTTCAAACTTACAACGTAAATTTAAACAAGATCTTGGAGTCACCGTATCCAGCTATATTCGTCAACGAAGGTTAGAAATTGCAAAAGTACATATTGAAAGAGGGACAATGACAATAACGGAAGCCGCTTATGAAGCGGGTTACCATCACCCTTCTAACTTCACAAATGCGTTTAAAAAGTTGTTTGGAGTTTCACCTAAAGAGTTATACGAACAACACATAGCTATAAGCAATAAAGCCCTAGTTTAGCGGGCTTTAAATTTATTCGCTGTGATGTTTAGAATCCCTAACTTCTATGAATGCTAACTTAAAGGGAAATATCACTAAGAGTAAAAATAGTGACTGAGAGAATAGTTATGATTAAAATATGAACAGTAACTTAAATGTGTGGCAAGGTTTTAAATAATTTTTGAATAAAATGATCCAATCGGTTTTTTGTCTCGCCGATTTCGTTGCCATCTTTTAGCGCAGCTTGAGCAAACGCCTGCCACTGAGGGACTGCATTATTAGGAACCATGATGAAGATATACATAGAACCTTTTTCCGCAAGCTTGCCATCCCCATCATAAAATGGAACGCCCGTAGATAATTTGATTGCTTCGAATATTTGCTCATCACTTAGAATCGACTCTTCCGTTAGACCAAAACCGACAACCATATCACCTACCACATTATTTTCTTTTAATTGAAAGCCATGCGCTGATAGTTCTTTCTGAATCGATTGACGAACCAAGTCTGTTACTTGAGTTTGGTTGTATTTACTAGAAAGGTAAGCTTTATTTGACGTTGAGTGCCATGAATAGGTTTTGATACCTTTTTCCATGAAAGTGAAATCCCCACTCGTCACCACGCCATAATCATTCACTCTTGGTTTTTCTACTGTAGTACAAGCTAATAAGCTTAATGATAAACCACCTAAAATAAGACTCTTGTATATTCCAAGTTTTAATAGTTTCAATTTACATATATTACTTTTCAACATACTTCTTTTTAACGGTTTAACGCCTTCACTAAACATAAGCTATCCTTGCTTTTTCTCTGATATATATGAATTCGGTTTACCAACATATCCGGTAATTATTAACAGTGAAAACTTATTAAACGTTTGCGTAATCGCTAACCTTCACTTATGCCCGTTTTGGGGGTTTCATCACACATTTAGCCTTGTTATAGTTCTTATCAATTAAACATAACCATACCATTCGAGGCACGGAGCTACCTCAATAATCTCATGATGAGAAGGATTGGTACCGACAGACAATCGGCAAAATTAGAGGATCAAATAATGGAATTCAATATGGTTGAAATTTTAGGTTACGCAGCTTCAATTATGGTAGCTATCTCGCTAACAATGAAAGACATCGTACGCTTACGTGTTCTTAACTTTGTTGGTTGTGCACTGTTCACAGCATACGGGCTTATGATTGAAGCATGGCCGGTTGTAGTAACGAATGCATTCATTGCTTGCGTTAATGTTTACTTCCTAACCAAAATGCAAAAAGAAAAAAAAGCTGAATCAATGAAAGAAGCGAAAGCTTAATCATTCATCGCATATTATTAAAAACCGCCCTACGTTAGGGCGGTTTTTTCGTTTAAGTACTAATAAGTTTAGACATCAAACATTATTTACATACCATTCCACAAACTTTATTTATGAACACACTTTTGTCCAACTGCCATCACTTCCTGGAACAGAGCTTGTCCACCAGTTAGCTTTGTAGATAACATTGTTATGTATCACTTGGTCGCCAGTATTCGCATGGCTTGGGTTACCTGCCCAGTCTTTTTGCGGCAAGTCAGGGTAAGTTACAATACCAGCAGTATCACATGTACCCGGATTTGTATTCCCATCACCAGGGTTGCCACCATTACCACCTGAAATATCACCTAATGGTAAATCTGGTTGCTCAAACTTAAATGCATAGTCTACGCCGTTCACGTTTACTGCATAATTTGCAGGACCTGAAATTGGTAGATAATAAACCATATCAAGCTCGTACACGCCACCAGCAGGCAGTTCTTTCCAAGCTGGAAGTGTGAAAGCTACTCGATGCATCGTTCCGTCTAAGCCACCAATATTGTCTGCACGTGTATGCCCAGAAGCAATAACTTGCAAACCGCCACCAGATTGATCTTTAGCATTATCCGGAGCTGATACTGGAATATCGAATTGGAATTCAGTACCGCCAGGTAGTGCTTGACCAGTGTTGTTGGTAAACGTGATTTTTGGATTGATTGGGTAGTTTTGGTCACCTACTTTAAATCCACCTACTGATACTGAAATATCAAGAGCTTCAGTTGGTAGTACACCTGTTGCCACTTTATTTCCGTATGGTGTTGCTGACTTAAACTTATCGTAAATGGCTTTAGTCATGGTGTTACCCATATGGAATTCACCATTACCACTTGTACAAGCTTGTTCAGTCGTATCAATTGAAGTACGTTGACCATTTGCATCTAGGACATAACAGTTATAGTCGCCCGCAAGCTCCCAGAACATGATACCGCCGATTTCTTTGTCGATAACGTAGTCTGCTTTAACATCGATAGACTGTTTATCTTCCGTTGAAAGGAATACGCCTTTTTCTGCATTCCATAACCAAGGTGCAACTGCCACACTGTCGTAGTTACGAGTATATGTACCTTTAAGAACATCCGTTGGATCGTTCACTGGATCAAGTTTATACGCGTCAGCATAAGAGCCCCAAATGCCTTTCTCTAGGTTCTTCGCATGCCACATTGGGTTAGAACCCGCACCCATTTCATTGCCTTTTGGATCAGTGTCGTGCCACATGTTATCGATACCAATCGCACCATGACCACAGTTATTTTTCTCACCTTCACCAGTACCAGCAGAACATTCGGCTTGGTTCGGAAGAGCCGCGCGACCCCATAGACCGTTTTCACCACCTGTCACACCTTGCCAGCCACGAGTGTAGTAAGGAACACCAATATTAATACGACCAGCAGGCATCGAACCTCTGAAGTAATGGTATGCCCAATCTGTATTTAGGTAACCAATACCGCCGTAAGCTGCCGTACCATAGACATTCCACTGTGCTAATTCAGAATCTTTACCAGTATCAAATAGCGCAGCATTGTGACCTACATGATCATTCCAAGCACCGTGCAAGTCGTAAGACATGATGTTTACATAATCGAGGTACTTAGTAACATCAAATGTTTCCATGCCACGTAGTAAATAACCTGATGATGGTGCTGCGATAGTTAGCATGTAGTGAATGCCATCTTGAGCAGACGCAGCATCTAACTTTTCACGTAATACTTTCATTAATACTTGGTAAGAAGCCCACAAATATTGACGACGAGGTTCCATGAAGTCTTTATCGTAAGGATTACCTGCACCAGCCATTGATGTTGGGTATTCATAATCGATATCTAAGCCATCAAATTGGTATTTACGAAGCATTTCAACAGCTGAAGTGGCAAAGGTTTCAATGCCTTGATGATTGATAGAGCCATCAGCATTCGTTGTCATGGTGTAGAAACCACCATCAGCTACTCGGCTTCCGTCTGTCGCAAAGTGACCACCTGTTTCAGCCCAACCACCAATCGAAATCAGAGTTTTAACACCGTGTTTTTTCTTAGCCGTTGCTAATGCACCAAAATGACCTTTAAAGCCAAGAGCTGGATCTACTTCAACCCCAGGCCACTCTTTACCAACAGCCGCATTGTTAGGATCATTTACGTCTCCAACATTCACTTTACCGTCGGCGCCAATACTCACGAAAGCATAGTTAATGTGCGTTAATTGTTCCCAAGGAATATCATTCACTAGGTATGCCGCTTGCGGGTCATCCCCTGAGCGCCAGCTAGTAAAGTAACCAATCACACGACGTGGGTGGTCAACACCCATTTTTTCACGACCTTCTTCATCGTAAATCGTACAGTAAGGAACGCTTACACCTTCGGTTTGGTAAAGTCCATCAGGGCGACAGTTATTCGCAACTGGCTCTCCAATCACTTTAAGTGCAACTGGCGTTGAGTCAGCCGTAGCACCTAAATTATCCGTCACTTTCGCGTACACAGACACAGATCCAGCTGCCGTCGCTGTAAAATCTAATGAGTAAGGAGACGTTGCCGCAGTACCAACTAGAGTACCCGCTACATAGAAATCAACCTTATCAACAGTGCCATCAGAATCAGAAGCAGCAGCCGTTAACGTCACAACACCACCAACATCAACTGATGCAGCCGATACCGATAGTGAAACAACTGGCAATTCATTGACAGGAAGAGTTGAATCGATAGTTACTGATACGCTATTTTCAAGGCTAGTTGCCCCTTCATTATCTAGAGCAGTAACAGAAATGGTATGCGTACCAGAAGAAGCAACCCAAGCGGCTTCATATGGTGCTTGCGTTGCAGTAGCTACGACTACACCATCAACAGCAAAGCTAACCGATGCAACTGTACCGTCGCTATCTAATGCATTTGCACTGAGTAAAACCGTCTCACCTTCAGCTATGACAGCCGTTGAACTTGGTGAAGTTAACGCTACGGTTGGAATTTCATTTTCAACAACGCCACCACCAGAACACACATCTACCACTTTCCACTGAGCATAATCACCAGAAAATTGGCTAGGATCGTTATTCTGATTCCAATAGTTAGCTTTATAAGCCGTATTATTATGAGCGACTTGATCACCACCAGTATAAACAACCGATGAATCCCACGTTTCTAACGTTGTACAGTCAACTGCTGCATAACTATTAAAAGCCATAAGACACGATGCAGTTAAGGTACTCAGTGTAAAGACTTTCTTAGCCACTCGTCCTTGATTAAAATGCATAATTGCAATTCCTTAAGTTATTGTTTCAATTGAGGAATGAAAATGACCAACTTCATATCACTTAAATTCCTTTGCAAAACAACTTTAGGCTAATAGCTAATTAACACACCTAAAAGATCTTGTATTTATAAATTTACTCGCAATAATTTGTCGTCCTTATGTAATGAGAGAGGACTTATTTTGCATCAACAACTAATTATTCATTTATTTTATTACGCTAAATAATACTGACATAAAGCACTATTAAGCGCTTTTAAATAGAGATAAAAACCAATATTTACACTTACTCATATCTAATATGTGC
>NZ_JAKJSZ010000032.1:0-32709 GCF_050337535.1 Vibrio kagoshimensis | reverse complement strand
GTATTAGAGAATGATGGAAATCCTTATTTAAAGATCATAAATGATCATACTGGCGATCTTTCAATTGATTTAGGTGTTATAGGTACGCCTGAAACATATTTGGTTGATCAAGAGGGTAAAATAATTAAAAAAATATTAGGCGTATTGGATCAGAAAACTTGGAATGATGAATTAGCTAATTATTTTGAAAATTAAATCTATTAAAGGTTTTTAATGAAAGTATTAATATTATTGTGTTCAATACTATTCGCGTCGCATGCTGTTGCTGAGCCTGTCTTTATATCGCCAACCAAAGAAAAAATTATCCAAGTGGAGCTATTTGAATTCGACAGTCAAAAGCAGCAATCAAGGGCAATCGCATTAGCAAAGACATTACGTTGCCCGCAATGTCAGAATCAAAATTTGATCGAATCAAACTCTCCGATCGCAAAAGATCTTCGCTTAAATGTTTTCGAGATGATCAAAGCCGGAAAGAGTGATGAATATATTATTGAATATATGACAGAAAGGTTTGGTGAATATGTTTTATATAATCCTCCTTTAAATAGAGGTAATTTAGTACTTTGGCTAATACCTTTTGTTATTTTTGTGCTCTTCGTTCATCTTGCAATAAAAAGTGTTAAAAGGGATGTATAAATATTACTTATACTGTTTACCTCATTGGTCTGTTTTTGTAATATACTTTAATTAACTCACTGAGCTTGCACAGATATAAGGACTTATTCGTGGATAATGTAATATCGAACTTAAAAAAGGAGTTTTATACGAATGTTCAATCTAAAAAGTGGAGTGAGCAGTATAGTGCCAAACCAAGCCTTTCATTTTTGACTCAAGAAGAGCTATCAGAATTAGAGAACGCTTGGATCCAACTTGTTATATGGAAAAAACAACAAGTAAATGAAGTTAGCCTATAACCCCAAAATTAGCCTGTAAAATCTGGCTTCAACGATTATCTAAAGTTTCTAAATTCTCACGTATCTAAGCTTGATCATTTAACTAACTATAAATAAAACAGTGATCTGTAGTGCGGGTTGATGTTTGATATTGAAATGAGTTTGTCAGCATCGATAAACACGAATGTTGGTTGAAATTCAATCAAATCGAAGGTTTCTGTAACGAAATTTAACCCCATGTTAGAAGGGTCTAACGTGGGGTTTTTTATTATGAAATGATCAAGTTGTTATAATATAACATTTCATGGCTTCAGAGCCTTGAAAAATCGTTTAGATAGCCTCATAGTACTTAGCATCAGATTGTTATTGCATGCTTACTGAATTAGTAGGCTTTAATTAAAATAATAATTCCAAGCAAATAAAATCATCAAGTGAGTATAGATATGGCGGAAGTACGTGCCAGAGTAGATTTCAAAGTAGGGGTAGGCAGCAATATTGATGCTGAGCTTCTGTCATTCCATGGATTGAAAACAGAAAAAGAACATGTTGCTGTTATCTTTCAGTCTGCAGATAAAACTCAGAACACACCATTGGTACGAATGCACTCTGAATGCTTAACGGGTGACGTATTCCATTCATCTCGCTGCGATTGTGGTGAACAGTTAGATGAAACAATTAATAAAATGGGTGAATCTGGCGGTATTATTTTATATCTCCGCCAAGAAGGGCGTGGTATCGGTCTTTATAACAAGATCGACGCATATCGCTTACAAAGTGAAGGTATGAATACATACGAAGCGAATAATCACTTAGGTTTTGGCGATGATTTACGTGATTTCACAGAAGCTGCTGAAATGCTAAAAGCATTAGGGATTAATACTATTCGCTTAGTCACGAATAACCCTAAAAAGATCAGAGAGTTGAAGTCTCATGGAATACAAATTGAAGAAGTGGTCAATACTTCGGCGCATATAAAGTTAGGTAATGAAAGCTATCTTCAAGCAAAAGTGTCGCACGGAAAGCATGATTTAGACCTTTAAATTTCCTTCTTCTCATAAATCAAATAAAAACCTCACATTTGTGGGGTTTTTTTGTATTTGGCTTGCAAAAAAATTGTAAATTTGTATTATTTGGATTGCTAGTGCAAATGATAATGGTTTGCACTATTACTACTAATAATAATTCAAGCTCAACAAGGACGCTTCAATGACCATCAAATCTTTAGTGACTAAAGCTGTTACTTCGTCACTCCTTTTTGCCTCTGCTTCTTCATTTGCAGCAGTGACTCAAGATCAAGTAGTTGAACACTACGCAGATATTGCACATGCCGTTTTTTCGGATTCTGTTATTACAGCCAAGGCTCTTAATTCTTCTATTGATACATTCTTAGCTTCGCCTTCTGCTGCAAATTTCGAACAAGTAAAACAAGCTTGGTTAGATTCTCGAGTACCTTACCAGCAGTCGGAAGTTTTCCGTTTTGGTAACGCGGTTGTTGATGATTGGGAAGGTCAGTTAAACGCATGGCCTCTAGATGAAGGTCTTATTGATTACGTATCAACTGATTACCAATATGAGCTAGGTAACGAAGGTGCTAGCGCAAATATTGTTGCTAACAAAACGTTCCAAGTTGGTCAAACAACAGTTGATGCGACAAACATTACTCCTGAGCTAATTGCTGAGCTTAATGAAATTGGTGGTTCAGAGGCAAACGTAGCGTCTGGCTACCACGCGATTGAATTCCTACTTTGGGGACAAGATTTAAATGGCACTAATGCCGGTGCAGGTAACCGTGCTTACACTGATTTTGTTGTTGGTTCTGAATGTACAAACGGTAACTGTGACCGTCGTGGTGCTTACTTAAAAGCTTCTGCTGAACTTCTTATTCAAGATCTTGAATGGATGGAAAAACAGTGGTCTGCTGAGCAAAAAGGTAATTACCGTCAAGAGCTTTTAGCGGGTTCTAGCGATAATGGCTTACGTAAGATGCTATTTGGCATGGGTTCTCTATCTTTAGGTGAACTTGCAGGTGAGCGTATGAAAGTTGCTCTAGAAGCTAACTCAACTGAAGACGAGCATGATTGTTTCTCTGATAACACGCATAACTCGCATTACTACAATGAGCAAGGTATCTACAACGTTTACACTGGTTTGTATAAGCGTGAAAACGGTACGTTGCTTTCAGGTCCAAGCCTATATGACCTTGTTGCTCAACAAGACAAGCAAGCTGCAAAAGAGATTCAAAAGCAATTTGATCTTGCTCGTGCACAAGTTGGCGAGCTTGTAACTTCTGCCGAGAAAAACAATCAGCACTTTGACCAGTTGATTGCTTCAGATAATGCAGCAGGTAACGCGCTTGTGAATAAAACGATTGTAGCTCTAGTTTCTCAAACGGCTGCTATTGAACGTGCAGCCGGTGTGATTGGCATTGATAGCCTGAACCCTGATACTGCAGACCATGAGTTTTAAGCGATAAATAAAGTTGAAAAAGGGCTCCTAGCGAGCCCTTCATTGTTTCTGTATTGTTCAAGTTTGTGTATTGTCCAAATTGTTAAACAATGAAATTAAAAAATATAACTAATAATAAATAATCAAGGCAATGTATGAAGTCGTATCTCACCGCCTCGCTACTTATCTCACTGTTCGCAATGTCTCCCTTACACGCCCATGAAGTGTATTCAGGAGGGAAAACCACTACTAAAAAAGAAGGCGCTAATGCGTTTTCAATGCCAGCAACTAACTTACCTATGACTAAGCGATTAGACTTTAGTGTTGGTAATAGTTTCTTTAGAAACCCTTGGGTTCCTGCACCAGCTTCTACAGACGCTCGTGATGGGTTAGGTCCTTTGTTTAATACGAATGGTTGCCAAAATTGCCACATTAAAGATGGT
Organism: Vibrio kagoshimensis; assembly: GCF_050337535.1. Taxonomy (NCBI): domain Bacteria; kingdom Pseudomonadati; phylum Pseudomonadota; class Gammaproteobacteria; order Vibrionales; family Vibrionaceae; genus Vibrio; species Vibrio kagoshimensis. The sequence continues at coordinate 28,928 of NZ_JAKJSZ010000032.1, read as the reverse complement.
AGAGGGCATGCACCTGAAGCAGGAGATAAACACGCTGTTTCCATGCTGGTTCGATTAAGCATTCCAGCTGAAACCGCCGCTCAAAGACAAGCTTTCATTCGAGATGGTGGCATCCCTGAACCTACTTATGGCGGTCAGCTTCAAGATTTTGCTCTGCAAGGCGTAAAACCCGAAGGGAAGGTGAATATTAGCTACACAGAAGTTCCTGTTAAATTTGATGATGGAACGATGGTGAGCTTACGTAAACCTAGCCTAACTATTACTGAGCTAGCGTTTGGCGATATGCACCCAAAAACTGAATTTTCAGCTCGTGTAGCACCGCCTATGATTGGTCTTGGCTTATTAGAAAGCATTCCTGAAAAAACGATTCTAGGTTTTATTGAGCAGCAAAAATCCGAAAACCTTGGTGTATCGGGTAAAGCGAACAAAGTGCTTGATGTTCAGACCGATGAGCTCACGCTTGGTCGGTTTGGGTGGAAAGCTGGGCAACCAAATTTGATGCAACAAAATGCTGCAGCATTTAATGGTGATTTAGGTTTGACGAGTAATCTATTCCCTAATGAAAACTGTACAGCGAACCAATCTACGTGTACCGACTTTCCAAATGGTGGTTCACCAGAAGTAAGTGATAACATCCTTGATTTTGTAGAATTTTATTCCCAACATCTGGCTGTACCAATTCGACGTAATGTCGATAATCCACAAGTGATTCAAGGTAAGCAACTCTTTAAAGATATTGGCTGCCAAAGCTGCCATCAAGCTGAGATAAGAACAGCAGAACGTGCTGATTTACCTGCGTTATCTAAGCAGCTGATCAGCCCATATACTGATATGTTGTTGCACGATATGGGCGAAGGTCTCGCCGACAACCGACCGGAATATTTAGCTAATGGTCAAGAATGGCGTACTACACCACTTTGGGGGTTAGGCTATACCAAAGAAGTGAATGGGCACACATTCTTACTGCATGATGGTCGTGCCAGAAATATTATGGAAGCGATTCTATGGCATGGAGGAGAAGCTCAAAATGCTAAACAAAAAGTGCTGAGCCTAAATGCTAAAGAGCGAGAGGCACTTGTCGCGTTCTTGGAATCTTTATAAAAAATATAAACTATCGTAAGCAGTGTTTTAAATGAACTTAACAGCATTTAAGCACTGCTAGCGAAAATAGTCAGCCAGAAATAAGGTCGAAACATGAGTGAAAAGTTATTCGCGCTACCATTGATAGTTGCAGCTCTCGCCGGTTGCCAGTCAACCAATCAAGGTGAAGCTATCTCGACATTTCATCTTGATGAAACAAAGCATGTGAGCCACGAGGTTTATGTTAAGCAGTTTGAATCTGCAGTTGCTTTTAACACACAAGCAAAACTGTTAGAAGAATCGCTAGGTCAATATTGCAGAACCAATGATTATTCTATTGATGCTGTGAAGGTGCAATGGCATCAAACCATGCTTGCTTGGATGGCTCTTCAAGGTCAAGAGCGAGGACCAGCAGAAGCTCTACAAGAGAGCTGGAATATTCAATTTTGGCCAGACAAAAAGAATACAACTGGTCTGAAAATGTCGCAGCTTACTCGACAAGACAAAACTTGGACTCAAGCGGAAATTGCTCAACAAAGCGTAACCGTTCAAGGTTTAGGGGCATTAGAATGGATGTTTTATGACGAAAAATCACCGTTATTAAGTGAAAAGAGCAAAGGCTGTATGTCAGCAGTCGCCATTTCGCAAAACCTATCTGTTAAATCGACCAATATTGCAGATGCATGGCAAGTTAACCCGTGGGTAGCTTTAGATGAATCCCGATGGGAGTCTGAATATGTGGCATTACTGACGAATCAGCTAGATTACAGTATGAAAAAACTAAGTCGACCACTTGCGAATATTGGTAAGCCTCGCCCTTACTTTGCTGAATCATGGCGTTCAGAAACTTCTTTATCGCAACTCAAAGCTAATACCCAAGCAATGCAAAGCTTGTATTTAGCGGAAGGTAAAGGCTTAGATAACATTCTAAGGGAGCGAGGTTTAAATGATTTAGCTGATCGAGTGAAGAGCCAGTTTGAGCAAACATTAGCAACCTGGCCTGATGAGAGTAGCTTGTTTAGTATGCTTCAGAGCAAAGAGGGCTACCGAAATGTTTTAGCTCAATATAATAAATTAGAGCGCCTTAAATACCTTATTCACGAAGAAGTGGCGATCGAATTAGGAATTGTAATAGGATTTAATGCAACTGATGGTGACTAATCAAACTCGGCGTTCATTACTTAAAGCAGCGCTGCTGGGTGCTGCTGTTCCTGTACTTCCTTTTGGCTGCTCTAGTGTATCTCCTCAAACAAATCGTGAGCCGGCTTTGATCGGATGTTCGCTTCAAGGTAAGCAAAAGTATTCGGCAGTTGTGGCAGATAAGTGGGGAATGCCTATCCAAACCCTTGCCATTCCGGAGCGCGGTCATGGTGTGGCAATTCGACCTAATAACTCCTCAGGTTTAAATCAAGCTGTAGTGTTTGCTCGTAGACCAGGCAACTTTTTTATGGTGTTTGATTATAAAACGGGTCAGCAGGTTCATTTGTCAGTAAAAGGGAAGAATAGACACTATTATGGTCATGGTGTCTTTTCGCTTGATGGTTCTCTCTTATACGCTACTGAAGGGGTTTCAAGTACAAGCCAAGGTGTAATTGGCGTTTATGATGCACTTAATGGCTATAATAAGATAGATGAATTCAGTGGCTTTGGCATTGGACCTCACGAGGTTATCATTATGCCAGATGGTCGCTTAGCAATTGGAGTAGGTGGCGTACATACAGATGGTCGAACGCCTAAAAACTTAAATACAATGCAGCCAACGTTGAGTTATTTGTCTGCGACAGGTGAATTACTTGAGCAAGTTGAATTAGCAGATAAACAGCTTAGTATTAGGCACCTTGCTCATGATGGAGATGAAACGGTACTTTGTGGTCAGCAGTACCGCGGGGAACCCGATGAATACCCTGCATTATTAGCTATGCATACTCAGGGTGGCCGTTTAGAGCAGTTAAAAGCGGAGCCTGAACAGTGGGCGAGATTTAACCATTATATTGCGAGTATTGCTGCTTCAGATGAATGGATTATCGCGACTTCTCCACGAGGTAACTGCTATGGTATTTGGTCTAAGCAGACAAAAGAATTGGTTGAGTTGTCTTCCCTAACTGACGCTTCAGGCGCTGTATTCATGGGAGATGAATTCAGGCTGAGCTCTGGGGCTGGTGATGTTATTAGCCAAGCTGAACCGTCGGAAAAAACAACCATTCAAACACTCACTCAATGGGATAACCACTGGTCTTCGATCTAGTTATTTTTAAGGTTATATCGTTATTGATCTTCGAGATAATACAGCTAACAGCTTCGATAGCGCTATAGCTTTTGAGATAACTATAGTGTCGAAGTTGCGATGGTTATTGTCATCTCTAGCGCTGACTATTTAGCTTGGATAGTCTCAAAATTAATATAGTCCCTAATTAATACTTGGTACGCCCATTTCTTTGCCATACTTAAGATTGGTGGGTATGGAGCGTGCTATGTTAGTGAGATTGTTTTGCGGATTATTACTTCTGACTTCTTTTCAAGTTTGGAGTTTGACGGGCTTATATGAGAGAGGGTGGATACCTGAAAGTTCTTCTCTTAAATTTTATGTTCTTTATCCTGAACTCACAGAAAGCTTTTATACTGATTCATCTTCTGCCTTATTGTGGAATGACTCTGAAGCTTCTGAAATGCTTGAATTTCAACTATCAATTATCGACCGTTCTGAGATAAGCCCTTTATTTGAGCGTCAGTTGAAAAGGCTGAGATTTTATAGAGAGCAAGAGCTTTGGTTTGAGCATGATATCCTTTCAATGGATACTTTGATCTTTTACCTCAGTTATTCTGAAAATGCACCTTTGATAGGTAAGCCTTGGTATTTTGAGGATAAACTTCATGCAAAGCTTCCTAAGCCTTCCCCACACTTGTTGTTCAACCTAAAGCGAAACTTGGAATCCAATACTCTCAAGGAGTTTGTGCTTTCTTATGCGCCCCCTGTCGGCGATTATAAGCAATTTAAACATTCATATTCACTTTTGGAAGATTCTATTGTCGAGCCTATTGAGCTTTATCATCAGTTGGGACTAAAACGTAAAGGTGACGAGTTACTTGACCGAAGCTCTCTGATTAAAAGAATGTCTTTAGTCGGCATTAATACCCAGTTGATTGAACCAGATATTGTTTATTTTGATGAAACACTCGAAGTTGCACTATTAGATTTTCAGGCTATGCATGGTTTAAAGGCTGATGGAGTTATAGGACCTAAAACGATGGCGTGGATAAACATGAGCCCAGAAAGGCGCTTACATAGTTTATCGCTAAATGCCGAGCGGGCTAGATTATGGCCGCAGGAACGAGACTCCATGATTCTAGTTAATGTCCCTAGTTTTGATATGAAATATTGGTCTGATGGTGAGGAAGTGTTTGAGTCTAAAGTTGTGGTTGGAAAGCTATCTAGAAAGACACCGTTATTAACGACAAAATTGGATTCTGTGATTTTGAATCCGACTTGGAATGTGCCTTGGAAAATAATGGTTGAAGACATATTGCCTAAAGTTAAAGCGGATAATACTTACCTGCAAAGGCACAATTTTGAAGTTATTGAAAAATGGCGCTCACCTGAGTCATTGAATCCAGATGATATTGATTGGGCAAGTATTAACCCTAGAGCATTCCCATATAAGATGCGCCAGCAAGCCGGAGTGAAAAATGCGCTAGGGTTATACAAATTTAACACCCCTAATCGACGTGCTATTTATCTACACGATACCCCAAGTAAAGGTTTATTCGATACTGACCGACGGGCATACAGCTCTGGCTGTGTTCGAGTGGAGGATGCTGAAGAGTTCGCAGAGTTATTAATACAGAAGCATACAAAGAAAAATTTTGAAGACAGCACGGCTCTCAAAGCAAATACTAGAGTTCAGTTAAGAAAGCGCATTCCAGTGCATATTATTTACCAAACGGTTTTATTTGAAGATGAAGGTATCCAGTACCGGAGTGATATTTACAAATACGACAGCATGAGTAATGAAGGGTGATCTTGACTCAATTTTAACATTTGTCGCTTTGTGAAAAATTCATAAACAGTTTCAATAACTAAAGGCAGTTTGATTACTCATTCTGCCTTTCTCTCGTGTTTCATCGAATTGACTCATAAAAAAACCTTCTGTATTGTCCGTTTTTTGTTCAATTTAGATGGGTCAATTTGCTGTATGTCTCAAAATGTTTTCTCTCGCCGCCAATTTTTATCTATGGCTGGCGGTAGTGTTGTAATTGCTTCTATTGTTCCTTCTACTGCTTTTGCTTCTTACCCAGATAAGCCAAGAACCATTGCAATGAATAATTTGCATACTGGTGAAACGCTAGAAACTTGCTATTTCGATGGTGTAAATTATTTAAGCGATGAAATGGCTCGTATCAGTAAGCTGTGCCGTGATTTCCGTAGAAATGAGATTCATCCAATGGATAAAGGTCTGTTTGACCAATTATCCAGTATCCAGAATCTGCTTGGTGTGAATACTGAGGTTCAAATCATTTCTGGTTACCGTTCGCCTGCTACGAATGAAAGCCTTCGTTCTAAATCTAGCGGGGTAGCAAAGAAAAGCTATCATATGCAAGGTCGTGCTTTGGATTTTAGGCTCAGTGGCGTGAATTTAAAGGAAGTCAGAGATGCGGCGAAAAGCCTTCAAGCAGGTGGTGTTGGCTACTATGCGAAAAGCGATTTTATTCATATAGATACAGGTCCTGTTCGCAGTTGGTAAGACTCACGTGACAAGAAAAAGTAATTAATTAAAACTCGGTGTGCATTTTTTATTGCACAGGTTGAAGGTAAATTCTTGAGCTTGTCAAAATGAGTGTCCAATGTCATAGTTTGCCTTTAAATTTATAGCTCACTGTAAGCGTTTTTATCTTTTACGGTGTTCATATTGGCAATTCATATAGCCAATTATCAAGTTTGCTTTCAAAGGTTTATCTATGTCTCTTAAATATCAAGTAGTGCCTGTCACTTCATTTTCTCAAAATTGCTCTATTGTTTGGTGTGATGAAACGATGGAAGGCATTGTGGTTGATCCCGGTGGCGATGTTAAACAACTTGCTGCGATTATTGAAGAACTTGGCGTTAAAGTTGTTAATTTGGTATTAACTCACGGGCACTTAGATCATGTTGGTGGAACTGAGCCACTGGCTGAAATCTTGAATGTAGAGGTTATAGGCCCGCATAAAGCTGACCTTTTCTGGCTGCAAGGTCTGGAAGGGCAAAGCCAAATGTTTGGCTTCCCGCTTTGTAAAGCATTCGAACCTAATCAGTGGCTTGAAGAAGGTGACCTAGTTACGTTTGGTAATCAGAAAATTGATGTTCTTCATACTCCTGGTCACACGCCTGGTCACGTTATTTTATTTAGTGATGAAGCACGCTTGGCTTTCGTTGGTGATGTATTGTTCAACGGTGCTATCGGTCGTACTGACTTTCCCCAAGGTGACTTTAACACTCTGATATCATCAATTAAGACAAAATTATGGCCACTCGGAAAAGACGTAACGTTTGTTCCAGGTCACGGTCCTGAGTCTACATTTGGTCGAGAGCGAGTATCTAACCCATTTGTAGCTGATGAAATGCCATTGTACTAATTCATTTCGTTTGTGTTAGTAAGCTCGGCGGCTGCAAGGTAGCGTCGAGCTAAGCCGACAAACTCCTCCCCACTCATATTTATTTCATTTGTCGCGATAAATATATCAAAGCCGTGATAGCTTCTCTGATGTTTCATTCTATTCGCTAACATAGCCAGCATGCCTGTATAGGCGGTATGTGCAGGGCTTTTGTCTATATAGTTATTAGAATCTAAAACTATATCTTCGAACTTAGCTTCGCTTCCAGCTTGTTTAGCCCCTAAATACAGTAACCCTCTTTGGCTGAGTAATAGCTCACAGGCCACTTTTGGGCAGATTGAGTCTAAATAGGGCTTGTAGTGTTTAAGTTTTATTCCTATCCAAGGTAGTGGCTCGTGCCAACCATCTTGTTGAAATGTACATATTGAAACCTCTTGTACGTTATCCCATTTTACGACCCATCCACCTTTGAAAAAGTGCTGTTGTAGATGTGTAGAAGTGAGTGTGATCATGACATGGCTACGCAAAGCAAAGTAATAAATGCTAAAGAGAATGCTGGTTAAAGTTAGAATAGTCACCAGCATGGGTTTTCTATATTCGTTGTAAATCAGAAAAAAGATGAAAAACAGTGCAAAAAAGTAACCGATCGGTTTGATGAAGTAATGCCAAGACGGCAGTGTAAAATTGCTAAGGTGGCGAGTATTCATAGGTAGCACCATGTTTCATATATCACCAATGGATGGATAACCAGTATATAAGCCCTTATTTAATAAAACGATGATTAAATAATAGACGCTGATAAACAATATACGTATTTTTCGTCGACTTTCGGCTCTTCACTCTACAAATAGCTCCTGTTTTTTGGTATAAATCGCGCTTCAAATTTTCACCACTGCGCAAGAGCAGTGAACTGGAGAAATATTCAATGAGACTTGCTCATAAGCGTAAGGTGCAGGCTAAACTGCAAAAACGTATTAAAGCGGCTGTTGCTAATGTAGAAGTTGCAAAAGCAGCAGTAGCGCCTAAATCGGCGAAGCCTGTCGCAGAGAAAGTTGTCGCAGAAAAAACTGTAGCAGCAAAACCAGCGGTAACAAAAGCAGTAGCAGCAGCGAAAAAAGTAGATGTTGCACTGACACCTAAGCAGCAACAAGTACTAGACATTGTTGTGAAAAATGCTGAAGGTATTAACCCTAAAGGTATCGGCTTAGAAGCTGGTCAGGAAGATGCAAAAGCAGCTTCATGGGCTACAGGCGCATTGAAAAAACTTCTAGAAGAAAATCTAGTAGCGAAAGAGCAGCTTGCAGGTAACAAAGTTATTTACAAAGCTATCTAATTGACAATGCTCGCTGATCTCATTGTTTGAGATTAAGTGACTCAGTTATACAAATTCAAAGCCTCGATTTTCGAGGCTTTTTTGTTTTTATTAACGTTCAACTATAAACCTTCTTATTTCCCTACTACTTTCAGTATTGTAAACAAAACTTTGACTGGCTCTAGTTCTCTACTTCTTGGTGTTTGAGTGCTCTGGTGAATATCAAGTAGGTTTTGACCCTACTTAGTCACATCTAATTGGAGATTGGTTCTCTTCACACAAATAGAAGCTTTTAACTCACTACACGTTGTTTAGCGCTTAATACCCGACACAAATCACGAATTGGGTACATGATGTTAATTATCAATATAAGTAACTACGTACGTATTCCTATCTTAGATCTGTTTCGGTTTAGTTGTAACTTATTGAAACTAAGTCAAGCTATCTAAAATCCTACGTATAAGTACTTAACCCTTTGGTCTAATGCCCTTTGTTTGTCTAAATTTAGGTGCGTGATAGCGCTGATTTCTTATTGTTCCTAAAGCGTCCATTCTTGTTTGGAATCATAAAATGCTCATTGAAAGAGTATCTGAAACTAACCAAGGACGTGAACATGAGTCTTATCCAACACTCACTGAAACGAGTTTTTAAAAATGTTGCAGTAACTGCTGCTGCTTGTTTCGCTTTAGTTGCTACAGGTGCGACTGCTGCTGATAAAGTTTACCGCTTAAAACTGGCTGAAACGTGGGGACCTAACTTCCCAGTATTTGGTGATGCGACTAAAAACATGGCTGCAATGGCTGAGAAAATGTCGAATGGACGTTTGCAGATAAGAATTGATTCTGCGAATAAACATAAAGCACCACTTGGTGTATTCGATATGGTTAAGTCAGGTCAGTATGATATGGGGCACTCGGGCTCTTACTACTGGAAAGGAAAGGTGCCAAATACGCTGTATTTCACCTCTATGCCTTTCGGTATGACACCTGCAGAGCAATATGCTTGGTTCTACCACGGTGGTGGTATGGAACTTATGGAGCAAGTTTATTCTCCGCATAACCTGATGTCTTTCCCTGGTGGTAATACAGATATCCAAATGGGCGGTTGGTTTCAAAAAGAGATTAACAGTGTTGAAGACTTGAAAGGTCTTAAGATGCGTATCCCTGGCTTTGCTGGAGAAATCTTGGCAGAGCTTGGTGCAAAACCAACGAATATTGCCCCTGGTGAGCTATACACTTCTTTAGAGCGTAGAACCATTGATGCTCTTGAATGGGTTGGTCCATCACTAGATTTACGCATGGGTTTCCACAAAATCGCCCCTTACTACTACACCGGTTGGCATGAGCCAGGTTCTGAACTTCAGTTCCTAGTGAACAAACGTACGTGGAATAAATTACCTGAAGACCTACAAGAAATCTTACGTGTCGCAATGCGTACAGCCGCTTATGACATGTATACACAAGCAACTCATGAAAGTGGCAAAAACTGGGTATCGATGAAAACAGAATACCCTGATGTTCAAGTTAAAGATTTCCCACCTTCAGTAATGGCTGCTCTGCAAGAAGCGAATGACCGTTTACTTGCTAAACACGCCGAAAAAGATGCACTGGCGAAAGAAATTCAGAAATCTCAATCTGATTACTTACAACAAGTACGTTCGTGGACTGATATTTCACACCGTGCTTACTTGAACAGCCAGGCGAAAAAATAGCAGTTAAATAACAATAATAAATGGCGCTTAACGAAAGCTTGGGACGAAGTTCCTTACAGAACGACTTAAACGCCATAGAACAATTTTTTTAATAATTAACAACAATAAAAATGGTACAGAGGCCTTGCCTAGTACCGAAGTCCAAGAACCTTTTTAGCACCACTACTAATTTGTGGTGGTGCTTTTTCAATTCCATGGAGTCGGAAATGAGAAGTTTGATTTACATTGAGCGACTGTTTAACCGCATTGGTGATGCACTTGGCTGGTTATCCAGCATGCTATTTATACTGTTGGTTGCAAATGTGGTGTATGACGTTGTGATGCGTTATGCCTTTAATGATGTTTCAATCGCTTTCCAAGAGATGGAGTGGCATTTATTTTCAGCAGTATTTTTATTAGGTGTTCCATACGCGATAAAGGCTGGTGGGCATGTACGTGTGGATGTATTTTACGAAAGACTTTCCTTCAAAGCACAAGCCATTATTGATTTACTCGGCACTTTCATTTTCTTACTTCCTTTTTGCCTGCTTGTTGGTTGGTATGGAATCGATTTTGCGAGAGAAAGTTACGAATTAGGTGAGATCTCAGGAGACCCTGGAGGTCTGCATTACCGCTGGATAATTAAAGCTATGATTCCGCTTTCTTTCTTCTTAATGGCACTCAGTGGTGTCGGGCTTATTCTGCATTCGTTGAATAAGATTATTAACCCTCATTTAGTTCATGCGAACTTTAATCAGCCTAAATAGGAGACGATGATGATTGGAATTATTATGTTTTTTGTCGCTCTATTTGCACTGCTTTTAGGGTTTCCGGTTGCTTTTACTTTTGGTGGTATTGCATTAATTTTCGGTGTTTGGGCAGAAGGGATCGAAATGTTCGCCTTTATGCCTTATCGAATTCAATCAATCATGGAAAACACGGTACTGATGGCCGTCCCACTTTTTGTTTTTATGGGCTTGGTTCTCCAAAAAACGCGTTTAGCTGAGCAGTTATTAGAATCAATGGGGCGCTTATTTGGCGGTGTACGTGGTGGTATCGCTATTTCGACTGTCTTAGTGGGTTCATTACTTGCTGCCTCTACTGGGGTCGTTGGGGCATCGGTTGTCGCAATGGGGTTAATTTCCCTGCCTGTAATGCTTAAATATAATTATGATAAAGGGTTAGCGTGCGGAACAATTTGTGCGTCAGGAACTTTAGGGCAAATTATTCCACCATCTATTGTACTTATCCTTTTAGGTGATGTACTTGGTGTACCTGTTGGTGATTTATTTCAAGCCGCAATATGGCCGGGTGTCATGCTGGTCGGGGCGTATATTGTTTACATTTTGATTTATGCCAAGCTGAACCCTGAATCTGCACAACCGATTGAACGGGATGATTCAATTAGCCGTAAAGAAGAGGTTGTTAAAGCACTTAAAGCCATCATTCCACCTCTTGCATTAATTATTGTTGTTCTTGGCTCTATCTTTGCTGGTGTAGCCACACCTACGGAATCAGCAGCTCTTGGTGGTGCGGGCGCTATTGTACTTGCGTTTTTATATGGTCAATTTAGCTGGGGCATGATTTTCGATGCATCAAAAGAAACGGTAAAAGTAACAGCAATGGTTTTTGCTATTTTACTTGGTGCGACAGCCTTCTCTATGGCATTTACTTACACTGGCGGAGACTATTTAGTTGAAGAATGGATGCTTGCTATTCCGGGGGATAAGTGGGGCTTTTTGATCATCACTATGTTAGTTATTTTGATCCTGGGCTTCTTTATCGATTTTGTTGAAATTTGTTTTATTATCGTACCTATTATTGCCCCTGTTGCTGAGCTTATGGGTATCAATATGACTTGGTTCGCGATCTTAATTGCAATGAACCTTCAGACGTCGTTTTTAACTCCGCCATTCGGATTCAGCCTATTTTATCTTAAAGGGGTTGCTCCAAAAGGTGTAACGACTCAGGATATTTACCGTGGTGTTATGCCATTCATCGCCATTCAAATTTTAGTATTAGCCTCATTACTCGTTTTCCCTGGGTTTTACGGTATGTGACCAGATTCGATAATGTAGACGAATGATTTCATAGAGTGTTAATAAATTTGATAAAGTAAAACTGCTTGCTGAATAATCAGTGAGCAGTTTTTTTATGAGGAAAAGGAATGCCTCTAAAAGCCAAGCTTATCTTGCTTACCTTACTGCCTTTATTAATTGTATCTGCCAGTATTAGCTGGATTTCACTACATCAGGCTAAAACACTCGGTGAGAAAGAAGTCGAAATTTTTAGGGATAGTTTGATCAAATCAAAAGAGAGCGCGCTGAAAGACAGTGTTGATCTCGCGTTTGATGCTATCTCTCATATCTATAATGATCCTAATGCTATTGAAGCAGAAGCCAAAGATGAAGTGCGCAGCATTCTTACCAAGCTAAGGTATGGATCTGATGGGTATTTTTTTGCTTACGATAGCGAAGGAACTAATCTGGTTCACCCCATCTTACCTGAGCTTGTCGGTCGGAATTTGCTACATATACAAGATAATGATGGGGATTACTTAATTGAAGCCTTACTGCGAGAGGCCAAATCTGGCGGTGGTTTTCATCAATACTTATGGCAGAAACCCTCGACAGGCGAAGTCGTCTCTAAATTGAGTTATGCCGAGTGGCTAGATAAGTGGGACTGGATGGTGGGGACAGGTCTTTATATTGAAGATGTTAGCCAAGAAGTCGCAAATATGCAGGCGGCGATCAATAAAAATATTGAGACAACCTTCTTTTCTATCATGGTGATTCTATGTGTCACTGTAGCAGTGATTATCGTACTTACTCTCGCCATTAATATGCGTGAACATAAGATTGCCGATAATAATTTAAAAGAACTAGCGCATAAGACTGTGATGTTTCAAGAGGATGAAAAGAAACACTTAGCTCGTGAATTACATGATGGAATTAATCAACTGCTTGTTTCCAGCAAGTGCCATTTAGAGCTTTTGAATCATAAAATTCAAGATGAAGAGCTACGGGTTTATTTAGATAAATCACAGCATTCGTTGATGACTGCCATTGATGAAGTTAGGAACATTTCACATAAGCTTCGTCCTAGTGCTTTAGATGACATAGGCTTAGAAGCTGCTTTATCGAGTTTATTGATTGATTTTAAAGCTCATTCAGGTGTGGAGGTTGAAACTTTCTTTAGTACTCAAACTGGGAAGTTAAAATCTGAAGCGGCGACTACGCTTTATAGAGTGGTTCAAGAATCACTGAATAATATTGAAAAACATGCACAAGCGAAAAAAGTGACTGTCGTTTTGCATCAAATGGGCAATATGCTCCAGTTAATGATTAGGGACGATGGAGTAGGCTTTAACGCCCAAAGTGTCATGCACAAACGTGGAATCGGCTTGAGGAATATGAGAGAGAGAGTCGAGTTCATTGGAGGTGAGTTTGAATTGGTTGCAGAGACAGGCTTTGGTACAGAAATAACCGTGTTATTAACACTAGAAGGATTGGTGTATGAGTGAAGCGATTAAAGTGGTGATAGTGGATGATCACCAAGTTGTGCTCGATGGCTTTATGGCAAGGTTAAGTTTAGAACCTGATATAGATGTGATTGGCACTGCGAGCAATGGGTTGGAGGCGGTTGAACTTGTTAAGCAATTAAAACCTGACGTCACCCTCATGGACATTAGTATGCCTATTATGAACGGTATAGACGCAACGCACTTGATCAAAGAATCTCAACCTGATGCAAAAATCCTGATGCTGACGATGCATAATAATCGTGAATATATTATGAAGGTGATGCAATCGGGGGCGGTTGGGTACATGTTGAAAGAAATATCATCAGAAAAGATGGTGCAAGCGATTAAAACAGTGAATCAAGGTTCAACATACTTTTGTGAAAAAGTGACTCAAAATTTATTTTCTCAACCTGTAAAACCCACTCAATCGCTGAAAAATCCATTAACAAGAAGGGAAGAAGCAGTATTGAAATTAGTTGCGGGAGGGGAGAGCAGTAAGAAGATTGCGCATCAATTGAATATAAGTTATCGAACGGTAGAAACCCATAGGCATAACATTAAGCATAAGCTTGATATTCACTCAACTGCAGAGTTGGCAAAATATGCTGTAAATTTGGGCTTAGTTGAATGATTTTACGCTAAATTACGGTAAAAGTGTAATTTAATTACTTTTATTGCTGGTTAGCCCAGTATTTTGGAGGTTTATTTAGTTTTTTTGCGACATATTGATACTATTCTCGACGGAATTTACGCACCGAATGCAATATTGCTAATTTAAGGTGCCGCAAATTAGAGAGGGAAAATGGAGCCTGTAAAGGATAAGTATAGTATTGATAATACTGATTACACAGTAGGTCAAGACAACGTCCAGAAGTGGGGTTTTGATGTACATAACCCTGTATTTGGAATTAGTGCTGGCGCAATTATTTTATTTTTAGTTGCACTGCTTGTTGCTGATTCAGAAACAGCAAAAGCCGCCCTTGATGGCATGAAGTGGAAAGTTCTTGGTAACTTCGATGGCTTCTTCATGTGGTCTGCAAATCTCTTTGTGATTTTCTGTTTTGCCCTCATTGTCTCCCCTTACGGTAAAATCCGCCTTGGTGGCAATGATGCCAAAGCAGAGCACTCAAACTTATCTTGGATGTCGATGCTATTCGCTTCAGGTATGGGTATTGGGCTGATGTTCTGGGGTGTGGCAGAGCCTGTTGCTTATTTCACTGGTTGGTATGAAACGCCTCTTGGTGTTGAAGCTCATTCACCTGAAGCTGTAAAGCTGGCGTTAGGCGCAACTATTTATAACTGGGGTTTGCATGGCTGGGCTATTTACGCAGTAGTAGCACTTGCTCTCGCGTTTTTCACTTTTAACAAAGGCTTGCCTCTTTCAATTCGTTCAATCTTCTACCCATTATTAGGTGATAGAGCGTGGGGTTGGTTTGGTCATATTGTTGATATCATAGCCGTACTAGCAACATTATTTGGTTTAGCAACGTCTTTAGGGCTAGGAGCTCAACAAGCGACAAGTGGTATTAACCATGTATTTGGTACCGATGGTGGTATTGGTATGCAGCTTGTTGTGATTGCAGTTGTAACAGCTCTAGCGACGATGTCTGTTATTCGAGGTATCAATGGTGGTGTTAAGTTACTAAGTAACATTAATATGGTGGTGGCCTTTGGTTTGTTGGTCTTTGTCGCTATTGCTGGTGGCATGGCGGGTATCAAAGCAATTCCAACAGCTTTAATGGGCTACATTGAGAACTTTATTCCGCTAAGTAACCCGCACGGTCGTGATGATGAAACTTGGATGCAAGGTTGGACTGTATTTTACTGGGCTTGGTGGATCTCATGGTCACCATTCGTAGGCATGTTCATCGCTCGTATTTCTAAAGGTCGTACCATTCGTGAGTTTATGGTTGCAGTGTTGTTCATCCCAACAACGGTTATCGTTATCTGGATGGCTATTTTTGGTGGCATTGCGATTGATCAAGTAGTCAATAAAGTGGGCGAGATAGGTATTAATGGTCTTCAAGACATCACTCTTTCTCTGTTCCATACTTATGATGCACTACCAATGAGTTCAATATTATCAGTGGTTTCTATCGTATTGATTCTGGTGTTCTTTATTACATCTTCAGATTCGGGCTCGCTAGTTATCGACAGTATTACTTCTGGCGGTAAAGTTGATGCACCTGTACCACAGCGTGTTTTCTGGGCTGTTATTGGCGGAGCTATCGCTGCTGTACTATTGTGGGTTGGTGGTACTGAGTCTATTCAAGCTTTGCAAGCTGGTACAGTATCAATGGCATTACCGTTTACCTTCATCCTGTTGTTGATGTGCTTAAGCCTATTACTTGGCTTACGTACTGAAAATCAATTGATGAAGTTAGAAAGTAGTACTAGTCAGTAAAGCTGATAGAAAAAATCAT
Source organism: Vibrio kagoshimensis (assembly GCF_050337535.1). Classification (NCBI taxonomy): domain Bacteria; kingdom Pseudomonadati; phylum Pseudomonadota; class Gammaproteobacteria; order Vibrionales; family Vibrionaceae; genus Vibrio; species Vibrio kagoshimensis. Next base: position 13,314 of record NZ_JAKJSZ010000032.1, on the reverse strand, counting down.
AATAATAAAGGTCGAGCTACTCGACCTTTTTTGTATGCAAAATTTATACAATATTGTTTAGTGGTCAAATTGTCGACGAACTCACTTCTGTTTGCTGAAAAAATAGCACTAAGCTGCTAGAATATGTGCATCCAAGTATATGAATTATTGTGAAAACGAGCTTATTCAGCTTGGATCGATGATGAAGTTCGTTTGTACAGTCACAAGGTAATAAGGGATATTAGTAGTATTCCAAAGAGAGGAATAATGACTAAAGGTATAGATAAATACAGTATCGACAGTACGGATTACACTGTTGGTCAAGATAATGTTCAAAAGTGGGGGTTTGATGTACATAACCCTGTTTTTGGGATTAGCGCGGGTTTTATTGCACTATTTCTAATTGTAGTAATGGTTACTGATGCTGCGACTGCAAAAGCGGCGTTGGATGGAATCAAATGGCAGATTATTGGTTCGTTTGATTGGTTATTCATTTGGGCTGGAAACATTTTTGTTATTTTCTGTTTGGCTCTGATTGTTTCACCGTTTGGTAAAATTCGTTTGGGTGGCTCTGATGCTACTGCTGATTACTCATTTATGTCGTGGCTTTCAATGCTGTTTGCTGCGGGTATGGGTATTGGTCTTATGTTCTGGAGTGTTGCTGAGCCTATTGCTTACTTCACAGGCTGGTATGAAACACCATTAGGTGTGGAACCTAATACTCCAGAAGCGGCCCGCTTAGCTCTAGGTGCAACTATGTACCACTGGGGTCTACACCCATGGGCTATTTATGGTGTTGTAGCACTATCACTGGCATTTTTTACTTATAATAAAGGCTTACCGCTTTCTATCCGTTCGATCTTTTACCCTATTTTAGGAGATAGAGCATGGGGTTGGGCTGGTCACATTGTCGATATCTTAGCGGTATTAGCAACATTGTTTGGTCTTGCGACATCCCTTGGTTTAGGTGCTCAGCAAGCGGCAAGTGGTATACATCATGTATTTGGGACTGACTCAGGTCTAGGGCTTCAAATTGCTGTAATTTCTGTTGTTACCCTATTAGCTGTTGTTTCTGTTCTGCGCGGCATTGATGGTGGCGTAAAAGTAATCAGTAACATCAACATGATTATTGCATTCTTACTTCTTATTCTAGTTGGCATGATCGGCTATGCAGTATCACTTGGTTCAATCCCTACGACATTAATGGCGTATTTAGAAAACTTAATTCCTCTAAGTAACCCACATGGTCGTGATGATGAAGCTTGGTTCCAAGGTTGGACTGTATTCTACTGGGCTTGGTGGATTTCATGGTCACCATTCGTAGGTATGTTCATTGCTCGCGTTTCTAAAGGTCGTACCGTTCGTGAATTCTTGACTGCAGTACTTATTGTACCGACGTCAGTGACATTAATTTGGATGTCAGTATTTGGTGGGTTGGCAATTGATCAAGTTGTAAACAACGTAGGCGAGTTAGGTTCAAAAGGCTTAACAGATATGTCGTTGGCAATGTTCCAAATGTTTGATTCACTCCCGTTTGGTAACATGTTGTCTATTATCGCGGTTGTTCTTGTATTAGTCTTCTTTATCACTTCATCAGACAGTGGTTCACTGGTTATTGATAGCATTACCGCTGGTGGTAAAGTGGACGCTCCAGTATTACAACGTGTATTTTGGGCTTTCCTTGAAGGCGCAATTGCGGTTGCATTACTTTGGGTTGGCGGCACAGAAGCGGTTCAAGCACTACAAGCGGGTGCGATATCTACAGCGCTGCCATTTACCATTATTCTACTTATGATGTGTGTTAGCTTATTGATGGGTATGCGTACTGAGAAGCGTTAATTCATCGATATAATAAGTGAATATGATTAGATAGCTAATCAAAATATATAAGAAAGGCAGGTGGAATATTTCATCTGCTTTTTTTGTTTTTGTACGAAACATAAACTGGTATATTTTTGACTGTGGCAGTGAATTGTCATGTTTTTTGGATTCAATTACAAATACTTACATTGTTAAAATAAATGGTCAAAAGCGCTCGAATTTGTGCGTTGAATTGGATAGTATGCGCGTGATCTCAATCACACATGGCGTAACTGACAATGACATTAACACTGAAGCAAAAGCTAATAGGCGCAAGCTTATCTGCGGTTGTATTAATGGCGACAGCCTTAACTTGGCTATCGGCAAACCAGCTTTTTGAACAAACTCGTAATGGGGTATATTTACGAGCAGAAAGCGTATCTGAAGCGGCATCGGAAGGCATCAAAAACTGGATCGATATTCGTAGGGATATTGCTTCAGCATTTAATGATTTCTCACAAGAAGATGATGTTGTTCCTTTCTTAAAGCAAGCTCGTGCAGCCGGTGGCTTTGACGATATTTTCTTGGGTACACCTGAAGGCGGTATGTACCGTTCTCATCCTGAACGTAACCGAGCGGGTTACGATCCTCGCCAACGTCCTTGGTATCAAGAAGCAAACGCAGCCGGTCGCCAAATTATCACGACGGCTTATACTGACGCAATTACTCAAGCGCTACTTGTGACAATCGCAGAACCCGTACGTCACAATGGTAACTTCGTAGGTGTAGTGGGCGCGGATGTATTGATTGATCAATTAGTGAGTGATGTTATTAGCTTAGATGTTGGTGATAATGCTTATGCAATGCTGATTGATGCAACCGACGGAACATTTTTAGCGCACCCAGATAAGTCACTAAGCTTAAAGCCTGTGAGTCAGCTTTCAAACGACCTATCCATGGCATCTATTGAGCAGTCAATGCGAACTGGAAGCATTGAAATGATTCATGAGCGTGGTGTGAATAAGCTTATCTATTTTACTAAAGTACCTAATACAAACTGGGTGTTTGGTGTGCAGATGGACCAAGCCACCGAAGAGGCTAATCACGGTACGTTACTTACTCAGCTAATTACAACGGCTGTTGTTATTACTCTAATTGTAATTGTCCTTGTGTCATGGCTTGTGAGTTTCTTATTCAGAGATTTGAAACGTGTTTCAGATGCTTTAGAAGAAATCGCTGGCGGTGAAGGTGATTTAACTCAGCGTTTAGAGCCTAAGAGTGATGACGAAGTCGGTCAGTTAGCTAAGAGCTTTAACCGCTTTGTAGGTAACATGCACCAAATGGTGATTAAGCTGAGCGATGTTTCTGCTGCATTATCGGAACAATCACGTTTAACCGCTTCGCAAGCTGAAGAAAGAAGTGCACGTATACGTTTACAGCAAGATGAAATCAATATGGTTGCAACGGCTGTAAATGAAATGGCAGCTGCGACTCAAGAAATTGCAGGAAATGCAGATCATACGGCTCAAAACTCTTCTGAAGCAGTAGTAGCAAGTGTTCATGGTACTGACCAAGTTGCACAAACTCAAAGCTCAATTCAAAACCTAGCGGAAGAGGTTCAGGTTGCAACTAATGTGATTCAAGAACTTGAAGAGCACGGTAATAGCATCAATACGATTCTTTCGAACATCCAAGGGATTGCCGAGCAAACAAACCTGTTAGCGCTGAATGCTGCTATTGAAGCTGCACGTGCTGGTGAACAAGGGCGTGGTTTTGCGGTGGTTGCTGATGAAGTGAGAGTATTGAGCCAGCGTACTCATGGATCAACTCAAGAAATTCAGAAAACGATTGAGTTACTGCAAGGTACAACAGGTAAAGCGGTAAGTATCATGAATGATAGCCGTTCCCTTGCAACAACCAGCGTAGATGATGCGAACTCAGCAGCAGCAAGCTTAACGCAAATCCATACTGCGGTTGAGCGTATCAGTGATATGGCTATGCAAATTGCTTCTGCAGCAGAAGAACAAGCGTCAGTAACTTCAGAAATCACTCGTAACACCGAAGGAATTCGTGACGTATCTAATGAGCTTGCCACTGAGGCGCACGATGCTGCAGATCAAGCCGCTCAATTATCTGAATTGTCACACGAGTTAGAAAACGAAATTCGTCGCTTTAAGCTTTAAGCTGATAGTGATGCAGTTTTGATGATTCTTAAGTGAATGTCATGACAAAAAAGGAGCCATATGGCTCCTTTTTTTGTCATCGAGATTTAAAGACAAATTGTGACTAGCATGAAAACTAAAGCCAGAAATCTTTAATAGGTTTACTGGCATCAAAATGATGGGCGATTTGGGCCTGTAACAATTCTGCGGTGGCAATTGCATCCGTAAGGGCATGGTGAGGCGAGTAATCAGGTAAACTGTAGCGACGTCTGCTTTGCCCAAGGCGAACAGACTTAGGTTTCTTACCTTTTAGCTTGTTCCAAAGCCCTCCTGCGTCTTTATGCTGAATTTGTGATTCGATCTCTAATGTATCGAGTACCGGAAATTCGATCCCTTCGCCTAGGCGAACTTTCAGAGCATTCTCTAAGAAGTCTCTCTCAATTCGGCGGTAGTGGACCACAACGATATGTCCTGATATTGCCTTTAGTACTTCATCAAGCACTTCATCTAAATCAGGCGCATCTATGATGTCATTGTGGGTAATGCCATGAATAACCACTGACTCTTCTTCAAGTTTCTGACTGGGTCTTAATGTCCAGTGGCGAGCATCTTTGAGATAGATTCGATTTAACGTAAATGGGACTAATCCAATCGTAATAATTCCGTCTTTCTTCGCATTGAGTCCTGTTGTTTCAAAGTCCAATGCTAAAAAAGTAACTTCTGATAACGGGGTATCAGGTGCAGGTAAAGGATTACTGTAGAACTGTTTTAAACGTTCATCTTTTGCCCGCTCAAGTTTCTGAGAGAATTTAAATGGCCAATCGACAGAAGGTGACTTAAATAATGAATTCATAAGCGTTACTTAAAGCTATTGTTGGCTTGGTAGCGGAATTTTAAGAAGTTCTGAGCGTTACTGAGTATTTGGAACGCATCTTTAAGGTTGCGGCGTTCAAAGTCAGAGAGATTTTCTGGCTCGATATTATTGTCAGGTTCAATCTCATTGGTGACATCTAAAGCTTGGTGTCTAATTCGAACCATAGAAATGAATTCCATGGCATCTTTTAAATCCTGAGCTCTGCCTTTTGGAAGAATGCCGGCATCGAGAATATCGTCTAGACGTTCGAATGAGTTCTGAGAACGTGATGCTACCGCGAGTGAGTGAACACGAATAAGGTCAGCAAGTGGGGCTGTACCACGTCTTTTCAGATTAATTGAATTGTTATGGCGGCCATCTTTTTCCATCACAAAGTCTTTAAAAAAACCAAGTGGAGGCGTGCGGTTTAACGCATTTCTGGCTAGGCAAGCTAAGAAACGATTATTCTTACGAGCGCGTCTAATGATGAAACTGTTTAGTTGTTCCGCCCATTTTAGACGGCCAAATACACCGTCTAAATCAAAAAATATGGATGCATTGAGTAATGCTTTTGGATTTGGATTATCTATCCAATCAGCGAAGCACTCTTCCCATTGGGTACGCGTCATTCGCCAAGTTGGGTTAGTCGCCATGATGTCGCCAGTACAATAGCTATAGCCACATTGATCCAATCCATCACAAATGAATTTAGAAAGGTCTTCAAAATATTGGTTATGTTTCTCATGATTGAATGTGTCATCAAGGATGATAGCGTTATCTTGGTCGGTCACAATTAATTGTTCATCACGACCCATAGACCCAAGAGCAAGGAAACAATAAGGGATAGGAGGCGCACCTAAAGATTCTTCTGCTAGTTCAATAATACGCTGTTTGAAACTGCGACCAATTACCGACATTGCAGTACCAACCATATGTGCATTGGCATCTTCGTTTACTAATCGAACAAAACTGTCTTTCACTTGTTCCGAGAGAACTTTAAGGTCTTCAATCGTTTGTTGCTGGAAAATACTGCTTACAAGTAGCAGAGAGTTTTGAGATTCGTAACGTACGATATCAGTGGTTTCGATAATACCAATTGGCTTTCTGTCTTTGAGGACTGGCAAGTGGTGTACGTTGTAGCGAAGCATGGTGAGCATTGCTTCGTAAACATAAGCGTTATGATCGAGCGATATTACTTCGTGAGTCATCACACTAGCAACATCATCTGAAGGATCAAGTCCCTGCGCGAGTACGCGTGTACATAGGTCACGGTCAGTAATAATACCGATTACTGGCGTTGAGTCATCATCTTCATTTTCAACAATTTCAGGATCAATAATAAGCAATGCTGAAACGTGTTCTTCAGCCATCATGGTCGCAGCTTCTTGGATAGTATGACTTTTATCTATAGAAGGAGCTTCACGTGTGAGCAGAGTCTTTACTTTAGAAGTGGTCAAGTCATTGGCATCGTTACTGTCAGAGTTGGCTTGACGAAGTCGAGCATTATCTTCTACTTCTACAAAATCGGCGAAAGTATCGAATTTTTCGTACAAATCTTGAAATACACTTTCTGGAATGCAGTAAAGTAATGTGTCTTCAATTGCTTTTACGGGAAAGCGAACTTTATTATTGGTGAGCAGCCCCATCTGTCCGAAGATATGACCTTCATCGAGTCTATTATATAACTCACCTTTTCGACGATATACTTCGACTTCACCACTTCTTACCATGTAGAGGTCGTTAATCTGGTCACCAAAATGAATAATAGGCGTACCTTGTCGGTAGTAAGAGATTTCGACACTATTAGTAATAATGGTGAGAGTTTCTTCAGACAATTCGCTGAATGGAGGGTATTGCGCTAGAAAGTTTTGAATTTCTAATAGCTCGGCTTCCATAGGGGGCATCCATAAATTCGTATGGTTTTATGTTACAACAATTGCAAATATATTGCCGTCATAATTCATTCTGTGAGCGAAAACCTTTTTAAAGTCTGATGGATAGGCTACCTTTTTATGAGTTCAGTCAGTTTATTATCAGTTAAAGAGGTGGCTAATGTTCAAGTATAGTTTGGTTACTGTATTGATGGCTTGTTCATCGATAGCATGGTCGAATGAAAACCCAACAGATATCCTTGATTACGATTACATTTATGCCTCAGCAGGATCTGGTAGCTTAAATGAGGATGCTGCAGCAAATGCGAATGCATCCGTGTATGCACTGGGTGTGAGTTACATGATGAATGATAATTGGTTGTTAATGGGTGATTATACCGCGAGGTTTATCCACCCTGATGATACGACTACTCGGATTGATACATTAATGGGTGGGATCGGTTATCGTTATAATCTCATGCAAGATTTCGATTTTATTGCTTCATATAATTTAGGTATAACGAAAGCAAAGGTTGAGCTAAATACAAATAATGTAGCAGTGTCTTCGGATACAGAGCTGATTCACGGTGGGAAAGTAGCGCTTAACTATGGCTTTGCAGAGTCTTGGATAGCCAGTGGTAGTATTCAAGTGAATAGAAGTGATCTTATTGATGAAGAAATTTATCAAACAAGTTTGCGTTATTTAGTCACAAGCCGGTTTGCGATTGGTGGTTTTTATGCTCACCGCGATGGTAATACACAAAGAACTAACGAGTTGGGCATCAACTTCTTACTTGAGTACTAAATTCCTTCTTAAAGTCATAGGGAGCATTGTTTACGCTCTGTGACTTTTTAAAATTTAGCGATTAAAAAAGCCAGCATTGCGCTGGCTTTTTACATTAATCATTAAATAATCGATAAGATCATTTGTATTGGACAACCAGCGTTATAAAACGGCTGCGATACCTTTACAAAGTGGACCCATATTCGATTTAGTCATACCAGCAACGCTGATTCGACCTGAACCTACAATGTAGATTGCAAATTCATCTTTAAGTCGAGTTACTTGCTCTTTTGTTAGACCAGAGAAAGAGAACATGCCGTTTTGACGTTCGATGAACGTGAAGTCTGCGTCTACACCTTCAGCTTTTAGCGTCGTTACAAAAAGCTCACGCATTTCTTGGATGCGATCACGCATCTCAGCAACTTCAGCTTCCCATTCTGCTCGTAAATCTGCATTACCTAAAATATGAGTAACTACAGCACTGCCGTGAGCTGGTGGGTTTGAGTAGATAGAGCGGATGATGCTCTTGATTTGAGAGAATGCAGTTGTTGCGATATCTGCTGATTCAGCAACAAGAGTGAATGCACCTACACGTTCGTTGTATAGACCGAAGTTCTTAGAGAAAGAACTCGCGACTAAAATCTCTTTGTTGTATTTAGCAAAAGTACGAAGACCAGCGGCATCTTCTTCAACACCTTTAGCAAAACCTTGGTAAGCAAAATCGAATAAAGGTAGTAACTCTTTTTCTGCTACCAATTTGGCTAGAGTTTCCCACTCATCAGCAGTTGGGTCGATACCTGTAGGGTTATGACAGCAACCGTGTAGAAGCACGATGTCACCAGCTGATGCTTTTTCTAAGTCAGCAACCATGCCCGCAAAATCTTTGTCTTTTGTTTCTGCATTGTAGTAGCTGTATTGAGCGGTTTCGATGCCGGCAGCAGCGAATACACCGTTGTGGTTTGCCCACGTTGGGTTACTGATCCAAATTTTCGCATCGCCCAGTTGACGCTTGATGAACTCACCAGCAACACGTAATGCACCTGTGCCACCAGGAGCTTGAGCTGTTTTAGCACGTAGACCAGATACGATTTCTGAATCAGCACCGAAAAGTAGTTTCTGAACGGCAAGACCGTATTCAGCAGTACCTTCAATTGTTAGGTAAGATTTTGTTTTTTCATTCTCAAGAAGCGAAGCTTCTGCTTTCTTTACTGTTTTAAGAACCGGAGTTTGACCGTCTTCATTTTTGTAGATACCAACACCTAAGTTAATTTTTTCAGCACGAGTATCTTTTTTAAATTCTTCAGTTAGTCCGAGAATTGGGTCTGCAGGAGCAGCTAAAACTTTTTCAAACATAATCTTCATCCATGTCAATTGAAGGGAGGATAGTAACAACTCCAGTATTTATACCTGTAAGGTTTTTTTAAGACAACATGAAGCGAACAGAAAAGTAAAAAAAAGTCAGTTTGAGAGCGATTATTCAATCAAGACTAAAGTTTTCATAAAAAAGCCCCTAATGAGGTGCTCATTAGGGGCTGGAACTTCGTGTTTTGTAAGTAGTGAATTAAACAGGCTGGGTTATGAAGCTTTCTCGCTCTAATTCACTCAAATCAGCCTTGCCATCTTTATAATTTGACGCGATATCCACAAACTTGTCTTCAACCGCTAAGAAAGCGTCAACTACTTGAGGGTCAAAATGTGTACCATTACCTTCAAGAATAATGCTTTTTGCTTTGTCATGAGAAAATGCGGGTTTATAGATACGCTTTGAAATGAGAGCATCATAGACATCAGCAAGGGCCATTAAACGCCCTGATAACGGGATATCTTCACCTGAAAGCTGATTAGGGTAACCAGAGCCATTCCATTTCTCATGGTGCGTTAAGGAGATTTCTTTGGCGACCCTAAGAAATGAACTGCTTCCTAATTGTTTTTCAGCTATAGAAAGTGCTTCTGCACCAATTTTAGGGTGACCTTTCATTATCTCAAACTCTTCATCCGTCAGCTTCCCTGGCTTAAGTAGTACATTGTCAGGAATACCGACTTTGCCTACATCATGAAGTGGTGCTGATTTATACAGTAATTCAATATATTGAGGGCTGAGTAACGAGGAGTGCTTGTCAGATAAACTGAGGTGCTCGGCGAGTACTTTGACATATTCTTGGGTTCTTAATATGTGAGCACCAGTTTCATTGTCTCGTGATTCAGCCAGTGCCGATAAACTCACAATTGCAACATCACGTGTAGTTTTTACTTCAGTTTGTGCTGACTCTAGGCTATCAAGCATCGAGTTTGTTAAAGAAGCCATTGAGCCGAGTTCATCGTAGCCAAAGATAGGCAGCCTAACGTTAGTATCACCTTTTGTTACCTTTTCTAATGAACACTCTTGACTGAGTAAAACTCGTTTAATGAGCTTACTCCATAGCATCATGATGGTAACAGCATAGCCAGCCAGTACTACAGATAGAAATATAAACTCTTTAATTACACTGATTTTTCCAGTTCCATCTAGCAAACGGGCTGGGTTGTGTTCTAACCAAAATACATCTTTTACAGCAACCATTGTGAGCATTGTAGTTAGTGTACCCAGTAGCAATACGACTAACCAAATCATTTGCTTTACTAAAGAGATACGCTGACCTGACAATGAAAAATCGAATTGACCAGTACGATCCATTTCGTCCATTTGAGCAAGTTTAGCAACTAGCTGTAAAATCGTTCCAGTGAAAAAGCCGAACAAAGACATTCCAAACAACACTTTTAGATTGCTGTCTATTGGGAAATCGTAACTCATACTGTAATAGAGCGCGAAAGGGACACTTGCGGCAAAGAATAGAGTGGTGTCTAACTGAGCAAACTTTGTTTCTTTTACTAAGGGATGTGTAGCGAGCACAAAGTGCCGGATCAGAAACATGATCGAAAATACAATACTGACGTGTGTTAAGACTTCTTGCGCAGTAAGCGTTTCTAACATCGGGCATACTCGCCCGCCATATATACCAAATAAAGCACCCGCAATAACGTATAACTTGAACGTTAAAGACGCATTATAGTTTGATTTATCCATGGATAAGCCCTTTTGTAATTTTGCGCTAGTACCTTTATTCATGCTCGCAGCTTTAATTACGCTAGTATCTCATTTTCACTAATATCATTATTTTCGACATAGTTTTTTACTAGCGGCATAGCATTTTATTAGCGATATAGTTCTTTTACTAGCGACATAGTTCTTTGCTAATTAGACGCTGTTTTCTGCATTGTAGTTGATGCTAGCAAGCGATAGCCATAACTGTGATGAATAAAGACCGGGGATTCTATCGGTAGATTTCACATAATGATATAAAAAATTTAACAATAAAAAGTATAGGTAAATCGAGTGCAGAAATAAAAATAGCTCCTAACGATATTTAGGAGCTATAACCAATTGATAAAATTGTATTTAATAGGGTTTGCGCGTTATTTTTTAAGATTTATTTGTGACTCAATAGAGTCTGTTTCTATATTTGGGTGCGAAGCTAACTTGTCCGTAGCCCACTCATTAATGTGCTTTAAAATCGCAGAAACAGCCTGTTTTTTGGAAACTGTTTGTCCCTGTTCTACTTCTAGTTTCTGTTTTGGGTGAGAACCTGTTGAATCTTCAGCAATGTGTAACCAGTCTGGATGCCAGTAATACGGTTGTCCGCTTGGTGCAGTCCAACTATGAACACCATTTGATTCACCTTTGTAATCTAACTGTTCTGCATCTATTTTTTTCATTGTTATCTCGCATAATTTGTAGGGTTAGAAACATGACTAATTAGGTCATGTAATCCAACTTAGCAGAGCAGACAAAGTTATCTGTGAGTTATTTCACACAATTACCGAAATTTACTGCAATGGTTTCGTTCGGTAGGTTCGAGAACTCACTTAATGTTAGAGTATCCAGTTGATTGAATTTATTAAGGTAGTTGTATTACATGGCACGTTATGAAGAACTGGCAAAGGATATCCGAGATCAGATCGCAAATAATACTTGGCGATCGGGTGAAAAGATCCCTTCAGTTCGAATGAGCTGCCGAAACTACAATGTAAGCAACAGCACCGTACTTCAAGCTTATCAATTACTGGAAAGCCAAGGTTGGATAACAGCAAAACCTCAATCGGGATATTTTGTGACCCCAAGAGTGGATGGCGTTCAAAGTAAGCCTGAAGAAACCAAAGAAAAAAAAGCCATTAATGATCGATTGTTTGATTTTTTAAAGTCGAGCTCTGCAGAAGGGGTGGTTCCTTTTGGCTCCGCTTTTCCAGATCCGGCTTTATTTCCACTTCCAGCGTTGACTCGTAACCTAGCTAGCGCAGGACGAAAGATGACAGGCGCTAGCTTGATAGACAATCTTCCGCCAGGAAGTGAGTCATTACGCCGCCAGATTGCACAGCGTTATCTTCAGCAGGGTATCACCGTGAGCCATCAAGATATCGTCATTACTTCTGGGGCAATGGAGGCTCTTAATCTTAGCTTGCAAGCGGTTACGCAAGCGGGTGATAACGTTGTGATTGAGTCTCCGGCTTTTTATGGTGCATTGCAGGCGATTGAAAGGTTAGGGTTGAATCCAATTGAAGTTGATGTATGCCCAGAAAATGGACTGGATATAGAACAGTTTTCACGTGTTTTAGAAAGCCATGATGTGAAGGCTTGTTGGTTGATGACAACATTCCAAAATCCTACCGGAACCAGCTTATCAAATGAGCAAAAACAAGAAGTGGTTCGAATTGCGGCTCAACATAATGCTTACATTATTGAAGATGATGTATATGGGGATTTGTATTACTCTGAAGTGAAACCTAAACCACTTAAAGCATTCGATAAATCAGACTCTGTATTACTATGTGGTTCGTATTCTAAGAGTTTATGTCCAGGTTACCGAGTCGGTTGGGTGGTGAGCACGCGCTTTACTGATCCCATACAAAAGCTTCAATTGATGTCTACTTTGTCGAGCAGTGCGCCAGTTCAGCTTGGCATTGCTCACTTTCTTACACATGAAAGCTATGATAATCACCTACGTAAATTAAGGAAAAATCTCATTACGCGGAAAGAAGCGTTTATTGAGCAGCTAAAAAGATACTTTCCTCAAAATATTAAAATACTTGAACCAGATGGCGGGTATTTTATATGGGTTCGCTTTGATCCTCCTTTCGACAGTAATACGTTTTACCAACAAGCTATCGCAGAAGGGATAAGTGTTGCATCGGGTGATTTGTTTAGCGAAAACGGAAGTGTGGATCATGCTATTAGATTGAATTTTTCCTATGAACTCACCGAGCAAAAGGATGAGGCGTTGAGATTATTGGGTAAGCTTGCACATCGACTTAATTATTTATAGCTCTGAATAACTAATTTTGGTCGCTTTGGCAGTTGTCTTCTACCTTGAGGGGTTTAATTCATATTTTATCGACAGAGCTCTCACCACATAAACTGTATGGCTTGTTAGCGCTAGAACTGTACGCCTTTGTTCGACGAAAACTGTGTTCCAATATATATAGATTAATAATTGGAGATAAGACAATGTTGAATACACAAATGGGAAATGAAGTTAAGTTAATTCTAGTGGCTATTGTATGCGCTTTATTACTCATTATTGGACACGTATTACTTGCTAAAGCATTTGCAGATATGGCTTGGGCAGAATACACAACCGCTGCTATCCCATTCGTTATGCTTGCAATTTGTGGTGTCGCCATCAAATTTGCAGCTTCTCAAGATATCGACTCTTAGCCGTGAGTCTTTAATTTTTGCATTTGTTCTAGGCTCTTGCGAATAATCCATCAAAAGAAAGCTCTACTATATTTAGGTGGAGCTTTTTTATTTGAATAAAAAAATCAATTATGATT